>JBFLXJ010000018.1 GCA_040757085.1 Bacillota bacterium
GTGCCCGGGAACAGGCCCGCCGGGCAGGCAAGAAGAGTGCCGTAGTGTTCATCGACGAATTGGAAGTTTTGGGGGGTAAGCGGGGCCGGTATTCCGCCCATCTGGAATATGACCAGACCCTTAATCAGTTGCTCGTGGAGATGGACGGTCTCTCCGTCGACGACGAGATACGCATCCTGCTGATAGGTGCGACCAACCGGCCTGACCTGCTGGATCCGGCCCTGCTGCGCCCGGGGCGTTTCGACCGGGTGGTGCGGGTGGATCTGCCCGACCGGGACGGTCGCCTGCAAATCCTGAAGGTGCACACGCGGGACAAGCCCCTGGCTCCCGACGTCAACCTGGAGGTTATCGCCCGGGAGACCATGGGATTTTCCGGTGCCCACCTGGAGAGCCTTGCCAATGAGGCTGCTATCCTGGCCATGCGCGAGGGATCCCAACAAGTCGAGCAGAGGCACCTGCGGGAAGCCATCGACAAGGTGATGATGGGGGAGAAAGTGGACCGCAAGCCCCGCCACAAGGAACTGTTCCGGGTGGCGGTGCACGAGGCCGGTCATGCCCTGGTGAGTGAATTGCTCACTCCCGGGTCGATATCTTCTCTCACCATCTCACCGCGGGGGAGTGCGCTCGGGTACGTGCGGCAGGCTCCCCAGGACGACTTTTACCTTTACTCGCGCAGCGAATTGGAGGAGCAGATCTGTGTGCTGGTGGCCGGGGCCGTGGCAGAGGAACTGGTCCTGGGCGAACCCAGTACCGGGGCGGCAAACGACTACGATGCGGCGTGCCAGGCGGCCCGGCGCATGGTGTATGCCGGTCTCTCCGTCCTGGGAGCAGTGGATCCCGACCTGGTGTCGGGCGACGCCGTGCAGCGGGCCATGTCCGATATCATGTCCCGCCAGAGGCAGCGGGCGCAGGAACTGCTCGGCCCCAGGACCGAGGCCATTCGCCGCCTGGCGGAACGGGTGCTCGATTCGGAAACTCTCTCCGGTGAGGAGATCCGCGCCATCCTCGGATTCGGGAGCGCCGGGCAGCCCGGGCCGGCGGTGCGGAAGGTTCGCTTGGTCCGGCCCGTGCCCCTTCGCGGAGCAGGAATCCGGCCCCCCGGACAGAATTCTCCAGCCGAGGTGAAGAGGCCGGCTTGATCGGGGAAATAGTGGCCGTGGGGACGGAAATCCTCCTGGGGGATATCGTAAACACCAACGCCCAGTTCCTGAGCCAGCGTCTGGCCGCCCTGGGCGTGGACGTGTATCACCAGGTGGCGGTGGGTGACAATCCCGGGCGCATGGCGGAAGTGTTCCGGAAGGCGCTGGAGCGTGCCAACCTGGTGGTGGTGACCGGCGGGCTGGGTCCCACCGAGGATGACCTGAGCAAAGAAGTGATGGCGCAGGTCCTCGGCCGGCCCCTGGAGTTCGACCCGGAGGTCATGGCGGAAATCGAGGGTTTCTTCCGCCGGCGGGGGAGACCTCTCACCCCGAACGCCCGCAAGCAGGCCCTGGTTCCCCGCGGGGCCAGGATACTCCCCAATCCGGTGGGCACGGCCCCGGGCTTGTTCCTGGAGGAGGCAGGGAAAGTGGTGGTGCTCCTGCCCGGGCCGCCGGGAGAGCTCTCTGCTATCTGGGACCGGTATGCCGAGCCCATCCTGCGGGAACGGGGGGCGGGAGGGCAGGTCATCCTGAGCCGCACCCTCAAGGTGTGCGCCATGGGGGAAGCACAGGTGGCGCACCTGGTACAGGACCTGTTCGCTTGGGACAATCCCACCGTGGCACCGTACGCCAAACCGGGAGAGGTTCACCTGCGGGTTACGGCGAAAGCGTCGGGTCCCGAGCAGGCCCGGGCCCTCATCGCCCCCGTGGAAGACGAAATCCGGCGACGGCTGGGGTGGCGGGTGTTCGGGGCGGACCGGGAAACTCTGGCCCAGGCAGTGGGGGAGAAGCTGGCGGCGCGGGGCCTTACCCTGGCGGTGGCGGAGAGCTGCACGGGTGGCATGCTGGGCGCCAGGATCACCTCCGTGCCCGGATCCTCCCGCTATTTCCTGGGAGGGATTATCTCCTACGCCAATGAGGTGAAGGAATCCGAGCTGGGCGTCCCCGCTCGCCTCATCCAGCAGCTGGGGGCGGTGTCGGAGCAGGTGGCGGGGGCCATGGCGCAGGGTGTGCGGGCCAGGCTGGGGGCCGATCTGGCCCTGGCCGTCTCGGGAGTGGCGGGACCGGGAGGGGGCAAGCCTGGTAAGCCGGTGGGAACGGTGTGCTTTGCCCTGGCCGGGCCGGAAGGCGTGTTCACGTGGTCGGATTTCCTCCGGGGGGACCGGGAGGAAGTGCGGCAGCGTGCCTGTCAGGTTGCCCTCACCACCCTGTACCGTTACCTGGTCACCGGCAGTCCCGGGGGGGAATAGGGTTGAGGCTTTTCGTGGCTGTGGAACTGCCTGCCTCCGTGCGGCAGGCCCTGGGTGAACTGGTGCGGTACCTGGGCAGTTCCCGGGCGGACGTCAAGTGGGTGGAGGAAGAGAACTTCCACCTCACCCTTAAATTCCTGGGGGAAGTGGACGCTTCCCGGCTCCCCCATCTGGGGGAGGCGTTGGGCCGGGCGGCGCGGGGCGTGGCCCCCTTTGATTTTCAGGCAACGGGGACGGGGGCGTTTCCCTCCCGCCGTCGCCCCAAGGTGATCTGGGTGGGCGTGGGCCGGGGAGCAGCGGAACTGGGGCACCTGGCCGGCAGGGTGGATGCGGAACTCGCCCACCTGGGATTTCCCCGGGAGAACAGACCGTTCTCGCCCCACCTTACCGTGGGCCGCGTGCGTTCGCCCCATCGCCTGGACGACCTGGTGAGGATGCTGGAGCAGGCCAGCTTCGCCACCCGGGACGTTGCGGTGAACGAGATCGTGCTTTTCCAGAGCGTGTTGGGTCGTGGCGGCCCGGTTTACACCCCGCTTGCCCATTTTCCGCTCGGGTAGTGCTTGCTGGGCCAAGGGGCGCTGCCTGTGGGGAGGAGATGGCGGGTCGGCGGGCTGCCCCGGGTGCTTGTCCCCCTCACGGACAGGATGATATACTCAGCAGAGGAAGCGGCTCCCGACCAGGAAGGAGGGGACCGCATGGATAAAGACAAGGCTCTGGAGATGGCCCTTTCCCAGATCGAAAGGCAGTTCGGGAAAGGGTCTATCATGCGTTTGGGAGAGGCGACGGCCCGCATGCAGGTGGACGTGATCCCCACGGGTTCCCTGGCCCTGGACCTGGCCCTGGGGATCGGCGGGATACCGCGGGGGCGGGTGGTGGAGATTTACGGCCCGGAGGCGTCGGGTAAGACCACAGTGGCCCTCCACATCATCGCCGAGGCCCAGAAGATGGGAGGAGTGGCGGCATTCATCGATGCCGAGCACGCGCTCGACCCGGTGTACGCGCGCCGGGTGGGGGTAGACGTCGACAACCTCCTCATTTCTCAACCGGATACAGGGGAGCAGGCCCTCGAGATCGCCGAGGCTCTCGTCCGCAGCGGGGCCGTGGACGTGGTGGTGGTGGACTCGGTGGCGGCCCTGGTGCCGCGGGCAGAACTGGAAGGCGAGATGGGCGACTCCCACGTGGGACTGCAGGCCCGGTTGATGTCCCAGGCCCTGCGCAAGCTGGCCGGTGCTATATCCAAGACCAGGTGCGTGGCGGTCTTCATCAACCAGTTGCGGGAGAAAGTGGGGGTGATGTTCGGTAACCCCGAGGTTACCCCCGGAGGCAGGGCCCTCAAGTTTTACGCTTCCATCCGCCTGGAGGTACGCAAGCAGGAGGCCATCAAGCACGGTACGGAAGTGATCGGGTCCCGGACCAGGGTGAAGGTGGTCAAGAACAAGCTGGCTCCTCCCTTCCGGCAGGCCGATTTCGACATCATTTACGGACAGGGTATTTCCCGGGAGGGTGGCATACTCGACGTGGGTGTGGACGTGGGCGTGTTGCAGAAGGTGGGCACCTGGTACAATTTCGGGGATGTCCGCCTGGGGCAGGGCCGGGAAAACGCCCGCGATTACCTGCGTTCGCACCCGGAAACGGCGGCGGAGATAGAGCGAAAGGTGCGGGAAGCCCTCAGTCTGGGGACCGTGAAGATGGCGGCAGCCAGTGATGACGACGCCTAGCCGCGGCACTGGGGGCCGGGGCGCACCCGGCGGGCCAGAGGCTGCCCGGGAGTGTGCCCTGCGGCTTCTGGCGCGTCCGCGGACGGAACACCAGATCAGGATGGCCCTGACCCGGCGCGGCTACGACGCGTCAGTGCAGGAAGAGGTGGTGACGCGCCTGCGTGAGCTGGGACTGCTGGACGACCTGGCCTACGCCCGCGCGTACATACAGGAAGCCCTGGTGTATCGCCCCATGGGTAAAAGGGCGCTGGCGGACAGGCTCGCCCGCCGGGGAGTGAGCCGCGAGCACATCCGTCAGGCCCTGGCCGAGTTGGCCGGGAGCGCAGGGACGGTGGGGGTGACCGGGCCTGCCGGGGGGGCGGGTGCTGCGGCGGAGCCGGGCGGGCAAGCGGAAGAGCCGGGCAGCGGGCAGGTAGATCCGGAAAGGCTGGCGGCCCGGCGGGCGGCCCAGGCCTGGCTCCGGCGTAACCGGCAGCGCGTCGACCCGGCTCGCCTCCAGGCCCATCTGCTCAGGCGGGGTTTCGAGTGGGAACTGGCGAGCCAAGTGACCAGGGAGGTCCTGGGCGAGGAGGCTGAGGATGCGATTTCTGGTGGTTGCTGACTCCCACCTGAGGGGGACATCTCCTCAGGGGCGCCGGGACGATTTCTTCGCCACCTGCCGGGCCAAGCTGGAGGAAGTGGTGGAGCTCACCGAGAGCCTGCAGGTGGATGCCCTCCTCCACCTGGGGGACCTGTTCGATCGCCCCGACCTGGCCCCCGGGGTCGTGCGCGAATTCGTGCTGGTGCTTCGTCGCTGCCGGGTGCCCATCTACGGGATCGTGGGAAACCACGACGTGTACGGGCACAACCCCGAGAGCCTGCCCCGCACATTGCTCGGCCTGGTGGAGGCCCTGGGGGGCATCAGGCTTATCGGGCGGGGTGAGGTGGTGTGGCTGGGCGGAGGTGGCAGGCCCGTAGTGCAGTTGACGGGTGCGCCCTTCCGCTACGACATCGACAGCGGCGACGGGGAGGATTACGTGGTGAAGAAGGATGCCCGCGCCGACGTGGCTATCCACATGGCCCATGGCATGCTGCTTGAGAAGCCATGGGTGCCGGGGCTCGATTACGTACTGATCGATCGGGTGGCTCCGCAGACCGAGGCCGACCTCACCCTGGTGGGCCATTACCACCTGGGGTATTCCCGCCTCCCCCTGGAGCCGGTGCCGGGGCGCCTGTTCGTCAACCCGGGAGCAATGGTGCGGCTGGAGGCCACCCTGCCCGAGGTCGCCCGCCGCCCGCAGGTGGTGCTGGTGGAGGTGGACGGGGGAGGCATCGCCGTGCGTGGCATACCCCTGCGCAGTGCACCCCCCGGGGACGAGGTTCTGGATCGCTCGCTCATTGAAGCGGCGGCCTACCGGGAAGCCCAACTGGCCGACTTCATCCAGCGGGTGAGGGAGGCCTGGGACGGACGTCACCTGTACAACGTGGAGGACATGGTGGCGGCCATCGCCAGCGGACAGGGGTATCCCGAAGAGGTGAAGGTTGAGGCCCTGCGCCGCGTCGGGATGGCCCGGGAACGGCTGGCCGGCGGGGGCGGGTGGGAACAATGAAGTACATAACCAGCCTCGAATTGGATAATTTCCAGTGCCACGCCCGCACCCGTCTCGCCTTCAGCCCCGGGCTGAACGTGATCGTGGGGCCTTCGGACCAGGGTAAGACCGCCATCATCAGGGCCCTCCGCTGGGTCCTGTATAACGAGCCGCGGGGGAGCGACTTCGTGCGGGTGGGGGCCGATACCTGCCGGGTCGCGGTCAGCTTCGATGACGGCACCCGCATCGTGCGGGAGAAGGGACCCCGTACCAACCGCTACGTCCTGTACAGGGACGGCGAGGAGCAGGTTTTCGAGGCGGTGGGCTGGGGAGTACCGCCCCAGGTTCTGGCGGCCCACGGTATGGCAGCCCTGCAGCTGGATGCCGATACGGGGATCTTCTTGAACATGGGTGGCCAGCTCGAGGGCCCCTTTCTCCTGGAGGCATCGGGCACCCTGCGGGCTAAGGCGATCAGCCAGGTGATCGGTGCCCACATCATCGATGCCGCCATCCGCGACGTACTGAATGACGAGGGCCGGGCAGCCCGAGACGAAGCCCAGTTGAGCCGCGACATCGCCGAGTGGGAAGAGAAACTGGCAGAGTTTGCCGATCTGCCCGCCCAGGAAGAGGCCCTGCAGCGAGCTGAGCAGGTGCTGGCGCAGGCGCACGAGGTGCGCCAGCGGGTGCAACGGCTGCTCGAGCTGAAGCAGAAGTGGGTGCGGGCCAGGGAAGAGGCGGCCAGACTGGGCCGGGTGGTGGCACGCCTGGAAGGCCTTCCCCGGGCAGAAAGAGCGCTGGGGTACGCCGACGTCCTCATGGAGCGGTACGCCCGGCTGCGCCAGCTGGCGGCCCGCTGGCGCGAGACCACCTCCCGCAGGGCAGAATGGGAGCGGGTGGCGGCGCGGTTGGCAGATACTCCCCGGGCGGAAAAACTCCTGGAGTGGGCGGGGGACCTGGCGGCCCGGTGGCAGAAGCTGCGGGACATGCAGTTGCGCCTGGCACGGGCCCGGGAGCGCATAGGCCAGGCTACGCGGGAACGGGATCAGGCTGGCCTCCAGGAACAGGATCTCAGGGCTCGCTACGGCCAGCTGCTGGTCCGTCTGGGGAAGTGCCCCACGTGCGGCGCACCAATCACGCCGGCCCAGGTTCCCACCATTCTCGCGGACATGTTCGAAGAGGGGAGGAGGTAGCTTGAACCTGGAGGGCGAGCTGGCCAGGCTCAAACAGCAACTGCAAAACGCCAGGACATTGAGGGCGAAGGCCGAGGGCCAACTGGAAGCCCTGGAGCAAGATAAGCAACGTATCCTGGCGGAGATGGCCGAACTCGGGGTGTCCCCGGAGAGCCTGGATGACGAGGTGGCCCGGATGGAAAAGGAGATCGCGGACCTCCTGGAACAGGCCCGGAGTCTCATCCCGCGGGAACTCCTGACCGGGTCGGGCTAGGGCGGGGCAGCCAAGACCGAGCAGGTAGGGATGACAAAGTGGTGACGGCAACGGAGCTGGAAGTGCAAAGCCTGGTGGCCCGGGCGCGCCAGGTGCTGGAACAACGGCGGGGCAGGCGCGAGCAGCTGCAGGAGCAGCTGGCCCGCCTGCGGAAGAGCCTGGCGGAAAGACAAAGGGACAGGCAGTTGTACGGCCAGGTGGCGGCTCTGCTGCGCACGGTGGCCGAGCATGCCCGCCGGGATGCCCGCGAGCAGGTGGAGATGCTGGTTACCGATGCCCTGCGCTACGTGTTCGGCCCCCACCTGGAATTTCAGGTGGTGACCCAGGAACGGGCGGGCAGGTCGGAAGCCGAGTTCTATGTGGTATCCAGTTACGGCACCCACCGGGTGCAGACCAGGCCGCAGGATGCCCGCGGGGGCGGAGTGGTTGACGTAGTTTCTCTCGCCCTGCGAGCGGCGCTGCTGCTCCTGGCCCGGCCGCCCCTGGCGGGGCCGATGGTGCTGGACGAGCCGGCCAAGCACGTCTCCGAGGAGTACATTGCCCGGGTGGCATCGTTCCTCAAGGAGACGAGTTCTTCTTTTGGACGCCAGGTGATCATGGTCACTCACAACCAGCACCTGGCCCAGACGGGAGACAAGGCCTACCTGGTGGAAATGAAGGAGGGCGTTTCCCGAGTGCGGGAGCTGGCCGTATCCTTGACATAGGAAAGGAAAATAGCTAGAATTCCTACGGATGGGAGCGCAGACTACCGCTGTTTATCGATAGAGTATCCGGCATCCGGCGTGTGGGCAAAGGGACGCATCGGTAGGCATGTGGTAATCTGGCCGGAGGCTTCCTTCCGGCCTTTGTGCATATGCCCAGAGGGGAGGTGACGGTGATAGGCTGGTACACCGTCCTCGCGATGGTGGTTTCTCTGCTGGTGGGCCTACTGGCAGGATATTTCGTCCGTCGGCTGGTAGCAGAGGCGGCGATAGGTTCGGCGGAAGCCCAGGCTAAACGCATCGTCGAAGAGGCGGTCGATCAGGGGGAGGCCAGAAAGAAAGAACTCCTCCTGGAGGCCAAGGAAGAAGTGCACCGTTTGCGGGCTGAGTTCGAGCGGGAGACCAGGGAGCGCAGGATAGAGCTGCAGCGCATCGAGCGCCGTCTCATGTCCAGGGAAGAACAACTCGATCGCAAGCTGGACAACCTGGAGCGGCGGGAGGAAAACCTGGCTTCCCGAGAAAGGGAACTGGCGATTGCCCGGGAAGAACTGGCAGCCATGCAGGCCCGGCAGCGTGAGGAACTGGAGCGGATCTCCGGGATCTCCAGCGAGGAGGCCCGCCAGATCCTGCTTAAAACCGTGGAAGAAGAGGTACGTCACGAGGCTGCCCTGCTCATCCGGCAGGTGGAGCAGGAGGCCAGGGATGAGGCGGAAAAACGAGCCCGGCAGATCGTAGCGCTGGCCATCCAGCGGTGCGCGGCGGACCACGTGGCGGAGACCACCGTGTCGGTTGTAGAGTTGCCCAACGAGGAGATGAAAGGGCGGATTATAGGACGGGAAGGACGCAACATAAGGACGCTGGAAACCCTCACCGGGATTGACCTGATCATCGATGATACCCCGGAAGCGGTAATCCTTTCCGGCTTCGATCCCGTCCGGCGTGAGGTGGCCCGCATAGCCCTGGAGCGGCTGGTCGCAGACGGGCGCATCCACCCAGCTCGCATCGAGGAAATGGTGGAGAAGGCCCAAAAGGAAGTGGAGGCGCGCATCAGGGAAGAAGGCGAACAGGCAGCCCTGGAACTGGGGGTGCACGGGGTCCATCCTGAACTCATAAAGCTCCTGGGCCGGCTCAAGTTCCGTTCTTCGTATGGCCAGAACGTTTTGCGCCACTCGCTGGAGGTGGCCCATCTGGCCGGCGTGATGGCGGCCGAACTGGGAGTGGATGTGCAGGTGGCCAGGCGGGCCGGGCTCCTGCACGATATAGGCAAGGCCATAGATCACCAGGTGGAGGGGTCCCACACTGCCATCGGAGTAAACGTCCTGCGCAAGTACCGGGAGTCGGCGGAAGTCATCCACGCCGTGGAATGCCATCACGGTGACGTGGAGCCTCGCACGGTGGAGGCAGTGCTCGTGGCAGCGGCCGATGCCATCTCTGCTGCCCGGCCCGGGGCCCGGCGCGAGACGCTGGAGGCTTATGTCAAGCGCCTGCAAAAACTGGAGGAGATCGCGGACTCCTTCGAAGGGGTCGAGAAGGCCTACGCCATCCAGGCCGGGCGGGAAGTGCGCATCATCGTGCAACCTGACAGGATCGACGACCTGGGTGCCGTCCGGTTGGCCCGCGACATCGTCAAGAAGATCGAAAGCGAGCTGGAATACCCCGGGCAGGTCAAGGTGACCGTGATCCGGGAAACCCGGGCAGTGGATTATGCCAAGTGAGAGCGGGGGGCCGCAAGGCCCCCCTTCTCCTTGAGGAAGGGAGTATACATACGGGTGCGGGTGTTGTTCGTAGGGGACGTGGTTGGGAAGCCGGGCCGACAACTGCTGGCCCAGCTTCTCCCTTCTTATCTGGAAGAGGGGAAGCTGGACCTGGTGGTGGCAAACGGGGAGAACGCCGCCGGGGGGCTGGGCATTACCCCCGAGGTGGCGGCCGAACTTTTCGCCATGGGCGTGGACGTGCTCACCAGTGGCAATCACCTCTGGGACAAGAAAGAGGTGATGCCCTTTCTAGAAAGGGAGGAGCGGCTTCTGCGGCCCCTCAACTGGCCGGGAGACCCTCCGGGCCGGGGGTCGCTGGTGCTGCAGAGTAGGTCGGGGATCCTCGTGGCGGTGGCGTGTGCCATGGGGAGGGTATTTGCCCCCGTCCTGCTCGATTGTCCCTTTCGCGCCCTCGCCCGGGAGGTAGAACGCCTGCGTGCCCAGACCCCCGTCATCTTGGTGGATTTCCACGCCGAGGCCACGTCGGAAAAGGTGGCGATGGGCTGGTTCCTGGACGGTAGGGTAAGTGCGGTGATCGGTACCCATACCCACGTGCAGACGGCGGACGAAGTTGTTCTGCCCAGGGGCACGGCTTATATCACCGACGCGGGCATGACCGGGCCCTGGCACTCGGTGATCGGCGTGCGGACGGAGATCATCGTGCAGAGGTTCCTGGATCAGTTGCCCAGCCGGTTCGATGTGGCCAGGGGCCCGCGCCAGTTCAACGCCGTCAGCATAGATGTGGACGAGACCACCGGGGAGGCCCGGTCGATCCAGAGGATTTCCTGGCGGGAAGGAACTTCCGGCGGAGAAGGGGATTTCGCATAGACCGTAGCATAGGGCATTGGCATAATAATTTTTCTATTGCCAAGACAGGCCATATATGGTAGGATAACTCGCAGAGCCAAACCCAAGACGGTATGCGGGGAGGTAAGGGACGTGCCAGAGGTCTTGAAAGTCTCGTCGCGATCCAGCCCTAACGCAGTGGCGGGAGCCCTGGCAGGAGTGATCCGGGAGAAGGGGTCGGCGGAGGTACAGGCCATCGGGGCGGGTGCCATCAACCAGGCGGTTAAGGCGGTGGCGATTGCCCGGGGGTTTGTGGCCCCGGGGGGAATCGACCTGATCTGCATCCCCGCGTTTACCGACGTCACCATCAACGGCGAAGAAAGGACGGCCATCAAGTTCATCGTGGAGCCCCGTTGAGGACAGTCCGAGGTGGCACCGGGGTAGCGCAGGTTCGCCCGCCGCGAGGCGGGCTTTGTTCTTGCAGGTATCGGGGTCCCTCAGGGAGAAATACCCTCCGGTGAACCCGGGAACAAGGAGGGGTATGGGATGGATTTCGCGCTGACCGACGAGCACCGGATGGTGCGGGACATGGTGCGCCAGTTTGCAGAGAAAGAGGCGGCACCGCGCATCAAGGAGATGGACGAAAAGGGCGAGTGGGACGTCGGGCTCATCAAGCGGATGGGCGAGCTGGGCATCCTGGGGCTGGTTTTCCCGGAGAAGTACGGTGGCGGGGGCATGGACTACATCAGCCTGGCCATCGCCTGCGAAGAGCTGGAACGCATTGACACCTCGCTGCGCGTGGTGATGTCGGTGCACGTGGGTCTGTGCGGCCTGGGCATCCTGCAGTGGGGTAACGAGGCGCAGAGGCAGAAGTACCTCTCGCGCATGGCTACGGGGGAGCTGATCGGTGGCTTCGGTCTCACCGAGCCCAATGCGGGGACGGATGCGGCTGCGCTGGAGGCCACTGCCACCCGGACCGCGGACGGGTATATCCTGAACGGGGAGAAGACCTGGATTTCGCTGGCGGACGTGGCGGACGTGTTCCTGTTCTTTGCGCGGACGGAGCCTCCCGAGGTTGGCCACCGGGGCATTTCTGCCTTCATCGTGGAGCGCAACATGCCCGGGTTCTCGTCGCAGCCCATCCATGGGAAGATGGGCATCCGGTCCGGGAACACGGGCTCTTTCGTGTGCCAGGACGTGTTTGTGCCCAGAGAGAACCTGCTGGGGCAGGAGGGCGAGGGGTTCAAGATCGCCATGTCGTGCCTGGACAACGGGCGCTACACGGTGGCGGCGGGGGCGACGGGGTTGATTGCGGCGTGTATCGAGGCCTCGTGCAAGTATGCGAAGGAGCGGAAGACGTTTGGTGTTCCCCTGGGCAAGCACCAGCTCGTGCAGCGGATGATCGCGCACATGGTGCGTGACTATGAGGCGGCTCGGCTTCTGACCTGGCGGGCGGGGTGGATGAAGAACCAGGGCATGCGGAACACCCGTGAGACGGCGCTGGCCAAGTGGTATGCGACGTGTGCGTCGTTCGATGCCGCGTCCGATGCGGTGCAGATTCACGGCGCCTACGGGTATTCCAACGAGTACCCGGTGGAGCGTTTTTTGCGCAACAGCAAGGGTGCGGTGATATACGAGGGGACGCGCGAGATCCTGGAGATCATGATCGGGGAGTATGCCCTGGGATACCGGCAGGACAAGCCGCTGCGGTGCGAACTGCCCGGGTGGCCGTACGAGGGATAGGGGGGCTGGGCTCTGGCAGAGAGGGTAGAGTTCTGGCAGGGTAACGAGGCCATCCTGGAAGGGGCGCTGGCTGCCGGCGCCCGCTTCTATGCGGGTTACCCCATCACACCGTCTTCGGAGATTGCCGAACTGGCTTCCTGGCGCCTCCCCGCCGTGGGGGGCGTGTACCTGCAGATGGAAGATGAGATCGCCAGCATGGCGGCCCTGGTGGGGGCGTCCCTGGCCGGGGCGCGGGCTTTCACAGCGACGAGCGGTCCCGGCTTTTCCCTCATGCAGGAGAACCTGGGATTGGCCATCGCCCTGGAGGTTCCCTGCGTGGTGGTGGACATCCAGCGCAGCGGGCCCTCCACGGGTCTGGCCACGCGGCCGGCCCAGGCCGACCTCATGCAGGCACGCTGGGGGACCCACGGTGACCATCCGGCGGTGGTGCTGGCGCCGGCTACGGTGCAGGACTGCTACGACCTGACCATGCGGGCATTCGAGCTGGCCGATATGCTGCGCCAGCCCGTGATCTTGCTTGGCGACGAGGTGATCGCCCACGCCCGCGAGCGGGTGGTGCTGCCCGGCTCGCCGCCCGCCTGCGCTGGGCGTCCGGAGCCGGCGTGCCCCCCCGAACAATACCGTCCCTACGCGGGCGGGCCGGATGGGGTGGCACCCCTGGCCCGGTTTGGTTCCCGCTACGTGTTCCACGTCTCCAGTTCCATGCACGACGAGACGGGGTTCCCCAACGCGCAGCCGGAAAACGCCGCCCGCGTGATCGCCCGCCTGCACGAAAAGATCGCCCGCCACGCGGCCGATCTCGAACTCTACCGGACCTACCATGCGGAGGGAGCACGCTACCTGGTGGTGGCGTACGGGGCGGCGGCGCGGGCGGCCCGGGCGGCCGTGGAGGAAGCCAGGGCGGCCGGGCTGCCGGCGGGTCTGTTCGTACCCCTGGTGCTGTGGCCGTTCCCGGCCCGGGCCCTGGCCCGGGCAGCGGCGGACGCCCGCGAGGTGCTGGTCGCTGAGATGAGTTACGGCCAGTTGGCCCTGGAAGTGGAACGCATTCTCCATCGCGATGTGGCCGGCATCAACCGGTACGATGGGGAGATGCTGACGCCCGAGGAGGTCCTGGCCGGCCTGGAGAGGGTGCTGACGCCATGCCCGTAGCCGAGGTCCGTCCCTATCTGGTTACGCGCAACCTGCCCCATTTCTGGTGCCCGGGTTGCGGCAACGGGGTCGTGCTTTCCGCGGTGGCGCGGGCCTTCGCCCGACTGGGGCTAGACCGAACCCAGACCGTCGTGGTGACCGGGATCGGCTGCTTCGGGCGGGCAGACGACTACCTGAACGTGAACGCCGTACACGGTACCCACGGTCGTGCCCTGGCCATCGCCACCGGCATTAAGGCGGTCAACCCCTCCCTGCGCGTGGTGGCTCTCATGGGGGATGGGGACTGCGCCACCATCGGCGGCAACCACTTCCTGCACGCCTGCCGGCGGAATCTCACCATCACCGCCGTGGTGTCCAACAACCTGAACTATGGCATGACCGGTGGTCAGTACTCGGGCACCACGCCCGCCGGCAGCACCACTTCCACCTCGCCCCTCGGCCACGCCGAGGAGGGGTTTGACCTCTGCCGGGTGGCCGCGGCGGCAGGGGCCATGTACGTGGCGCGGGCCACCGTGTACCACGTTCACCTCCTGGACCGCTATCTGGAAACCGCTCTCACTCACCAGGGGTTTTCCATGGTGGAGGTGATGTCTTCCTGCCCGGTGTACTTCGGCCGGTACAACCGCCTGGGAGGGCCAGTGGAAATGATGGAGCACTGGCGGAAGGTGGCCGTCCCCCTGGAGAAGTACTGGGAGTTGCCGGCCGAGGACCGGGAGGGGAAGGTGGCCATAGGCGTGTTTCAGGACCGCCCGGGCATTCCCTTCGAGGAGAGGTACCGGAAGGTGCAGGAAGCTGCCCGGGGTGCCAGGGCCGGCGAGGTGACTGAGCGATGAACGGTTGCGGTGGCAGCGAGGCAAGCGAGAGGGCACAGACGAGCGGCCCGTGCGGGCCGGGGCAACGGTGGGAAATCATCATCGGAGGTGAAGGCGGCCAGGGGGTGGTGCTGGCGGGAGCCCTGCTGGGGGAGGCGGCGGTGCGGGCTGGTCTGAACGCCGCCCACACTTCCTCATACGGGATTGCCACCCGCGGGGGCTTCACCCGTTCCGATGTGATCGTGGTGCCGGCAAATGAAGAGATCGCCTATCCGCGGGTGCGGCGGCCAGGCCTGGTGGTGGCCCTGTCAGAAGGGGCGTACGGGCGCCTGTTGCCCTTCTGCGGCCCCGCCACCCTGCTCATCCGCGACACAGCCATCCCCTGCCCTGTCGCTGCGGGCGGGGGTGCAGCTGCCCCCTCAGGCGAGCGGTTGTGGCGCGAGCTGGTGGTGGCCCTGAGGGACGCAGCCAGGCAGGCAGGCGGGGAGAGAGTAATCAACATGGTTGCCCTGGGCGCCGCGCTGGCCGCGACCGCTATGTTTTCCCCCGCATTCCTGGAAGAGGTGCTGCGCGACCGCTTCCGGGGCGAGCGGGGGGAAACTAACTGCCGAGCGATGTGGGCTGGCTACGGGCTGGTCCCACACGGCCGGGACGGAAAGGGTGATTGAGACGACGGACCCCGAAGAGTTGCACCGCGACTGTGTGGTGGTGGACGGGCACTGCGACACCGTGCTTCGGTTGTGGCAGAGCCGCGCCAGCCTGGAGGAGCGGCGACAGGACGGTCATCTGGATCTCCCCCGCCTGAGGGAGGGAGGCGTGGATGTGCAGGTGTTCGCCTGCTACATCGAACCCGAGTTCAAGCCCGACCGGGGCCTGCAACGCGCCCTCCAGCTGGTCGACCTCTTCTACCGGCAGCTGGAGGGTTGCCCGGGCCTGCGCCTGGTGCGGAGCTCTGCGGACATCGAGGAGGCGGGCCGGCAGGGACAAGTGGGGGCCATCCTGGCCATCGAGGGGGGAGAGGGCATCGGCGACGACCTGGCCTACCTGCGCACCCTCTACCGGCTGGGAGTCCGGCTGATCACTCTCACCTGGAACCAGCGGAATCTCATCGCAGACGGAGTGGGCGAGGAACGCACAGGGGGCGGGCTGTCCACATTCGGCGTACAGGTTGTTCAGGAAATGAACAGGCTGGGGATGCTGGTGGACGTCTCCCATCTCTCCGAAGCCGGGTTCTGGCACGTGGTGGAAACGTGTCAGGGGCCCTTCGTGGCGTCTCATTCCTGCTGCCGGGCCCTGTGTGACCACCGGCGCAATCTCAGCGATGACCAGATCCGGGCCCTGGCGCGGGCGGGGGGGCTGGTGGGCATCAACTTCGCTCCCGCGTTCCTCAGGGAAGACGGGCAGGCGTCCTGGGAGGACGTGTTGCGTCACATTGACCACGTGGTGTCCCTGGTGGGGCCCGACCACGTGGGTCTGGGGTCGGACTACGACGGTATCCCGGCCACGCCGCTGGGATTGGAGGATGCCAGTCGCCTGCCCGTGCTCACCCGCGGCATGCTGGAACGAGGTTATTCGGAAGAAGACATCCGCAAGATCCTGGGGGGCAACTTCCTGCGCGTGATCAAGCAGGTGACGGACGGTGAAGGGCAGGTTTGACCTGCACGTCCACACCACCGCCTCCGACGGGACGTGGACGCCAGCGGAAGTGGTGAGGGAGGCGGCCCGGCGTGGCCTGGGCGGAGTGGGGATCACCGACCACGACACGGTGGCGGGGATCGCAGAGGCCCAGGTGGAGGCGGCCCGGGTGGGGATCACCGTGGTGCCGGGGGTGGAGCTGGGGGCAGAGCGCGACGATGAAGAAGTCCACGTGCTGGGTTATTTCGTGGACACTGCTCACCCCGGCCTGCGGGAGACCCTGGGCCGGCTGCGGGGCAGCCGACGCCTGCGGATGGAGCGGATGGTGGCCAGGATGAGCGAGTTGGGGATGCCCCTTTCTGCCCGGCGCCTGGAGGAACTGGCAGCGGGGGGTGTTCCCGGTCGCCCGCACGTGGCCCGCTTGCTGGTGGAGGCGGGGTATGTGCGCTCGGTGGAGGAAGCCTTCCACCGTTACCTGGAACGGGGACGTCCGGGATACGTGGCCCGCGAGCGGCTGAGCCCCGCGGAGGCCGTGAGGGTGATACGCGAGGCGGGCGGCTGTGCGGTTCTGGCTCACCCGGGGTTGCTCGCCGACGACAGGTTCATCCCCGAACTGGTAGCCGAGGGCCTGGGGGGCATAGAAGCGTACTACCCCGAGCACAGTCCGGAGACGGTAGAAAAGTACAAACGCCTGGCCCTTGAACTCGGGTTGATGGTGACGGGAGGCTCGGACTGCCACGGCCCCGGATCCGGCTACCCGGTCAGGCTGGGGCAGGTGACGGTGCCGGCGAGCGTGGTGGAGGATATCGCCGGGGTGACGGATCGCCGTGGGGGTGAATCCGGTGAAGAAAGGCAGGATGACGGCGGAGATAGGTCCTCATCTTGAGGCAGCGCTGGCAGCCTGCCGCGCCCACGGTTGCAGCTACGCCGACGTACGCTGGGTGCGGCGGGAGCAGGAAGAGGTCAGGTGGCGGAACGGGCACCTGCGGGGGATCAGCCGCTCCCGCAGCGAGGGGTACGGTATCCGGGTGCTGGTGGAAGGGAGCTGGGGTTTTGCGGCCACCTCCTCGGGAAGCAGGGAGGACCTGGAGCGGGCTGCGCGGGAGGCGGTCGCCACCGCCCGGGCTAGCCGCAGTGCCGGTGGTCCGCCCGTACAGCTTGCTCCCCAGGAGCCGCAACACGGTTTCTACGCCACGCCTGTCAAGAAGGATCCTTTTGACGTGCCCCTCACGGAAAAGTTGAACCTGTTGCGCGATGCCGACCGGCTCATGCGTTCCGTGGGCGGTCCCCTCAGGGTTACCGAGGGGATGGTGGGTGCCCGGCGCGAGAAGAAGGTGCTGGCCACCACCGAGGGTACGTTGGTGGAGCAGGAACTGGTGGCGACAGGGGGTGGCATCCAGGCGACCGCCGGCCGGGGCGGCGAGGTCCAGTTCCGTAGTTACCCCAACGCCCACCGCGGCCACTGGGAGGCAGCCGGGTGGGAAGCGGTTGAGCGCATGCGACTGCGCGAGCACGCCGAACGGGTGGCCCGGGAGGCCAACCAGTTGCTGGATGCGCCCTCCTGCCCGGAGGGGGTTACCACGGTCATCCTGGACGGGCGCCAGATGGCCCTGCAGCTGCACGAGTCGTGCGGGCACCCGGTGGAACTGGATCGGGTGCTCGGTCACGAAGCCGCCTATGCCGGGACCAGCTTTCTGGAGCCCTCCCTGCGGGGTCGCTACCGCTACGGGTCGGAAGAGGTGAACATCACTGCGGACGCCACCATCCCGGGCGGGCTGGGCACGTTCGGCTGGGACGATGAGGGCGTTCCCGCCCAGTGCGTCCCCCTGGTGGTGCAGGGGGTATTCAGCGGCTTCCTTACGTCCCGGGAAACGGCCCCGCGCCTGGGACAGAGGTCCAACGGGGCCATGCGGGCGGACGGCTGGAACCGCATCCCGCTCATCCGTATGACGAACATAAACCTGCAACCGGGGGACTGGACCCTGGACGAGATGATTCGCGACACCACCCAGGGTATCTACATGGAAATCAACCGATCCTGGTCCATCGATGACCGTCGGTTGAATTTCCAGTTCGGTTGCGAGGCGGCCTGGGAAATCAAGGATGGATCGCGGACCCGCCTGTTGAAGAATCCCACCTACACGGGCATAACCCCCGAATTCTGGCGCAACTGCGATGCCGTGGGCGATCACGACCACTGGCACATGTGGGGGACTCCCAATTGTGGCAAGGGGCAGCCCGGTCAGGTGGTGAGTGTGGGCCATGGGGCAGCTCCCGCCCGGTTCCACCGGGTCAGAGTAGGAGTGGCCCGCTGCCCGGGAAACGTGGTTTGAGGTAACGATAATCGTCATCCCAGACCGCCGGGTGTTCGTCATCCTCCGTACGCCGGACAGGGGCGAAGCTTTCGTCGCAGTAAAGTGCCGCCCACCAGTCAAACCAGCCGAGGTCGTCTATTTCCTGGTCGCCGGGTTGCAGCATGAGACAGCCCTCCTGCCCTATTATGGAGGCGCCCGACCCTGCCTATTATGGCCGCTTCATGTCATGCCCCCGCCGGCAGCAGGAAATCGCTCCATACAGAAAGAACCAATTGGTGCGAAAGGGGCACGGGGTTTGGGTTTTGAGCACGAGGAAGAAGACCTGGAGAAGTTGGCCGAACTCCTCGATCGTCGGGAACGGGGCGAGATACCGCGTGGCGCGGACACCCCGGCGGCTTCGTTGCCGCCTGGGGTAGAAACTGAAGCGTCTGTGGGTTTGCCGCCCACAGCGGAAGCTACCCCGCCGACGCCGCGGGTGGCTCCGGGCGCGGCAAGCTACACCTTTGCCGAGGCCTGTTCTCTCCTCAATCTTTCTCCTTACACCCTGCGGGGGTTGCTGGCAGAGTACGGGGATATTTTGGGAGTAGCCGGGCCGGATCAGGATGATGTGCCGTCAGGCAAGAGGCGGCTTACGGACTGGGCCTTCCGTATGCTCAAAGAAGCTGTCGCTCTCCGGAACGCCGGGTTGTCCCGGGATGAGATCCGCGACCGCCTGCAGGCGCTGGCGGAAGCAGCTGCGGGATTGGCAGTGGTTCCCGGCTACCAGGGCGCGGGGGCGTCGGGACGGCTGGTCCGTTACGTGGATCGTGCCACTGCCCGTGACCTTCTCCTCATTGAGAAAATTGAGCGACTCTCCGAACAGCTGGCCCGCAGCGAGCAGAAGCGGCTAGAGGACAGGGATCGCCTGCTCATGGCGCTCCTGCGCACCCAGCAGGAGGTGCAGCAACTTCGGTACGAGCTGGTGGCGCGGGGGACCCGCCGCGAACGCAAACGCCGGAGCATCTGGTCCCGTCTCTTCGGCCGGCGCTAGCATACGCGCCCGTCGCGCTACGCACTTCCGCATCCAGGTAATGCTGCGTCCTGCCGGCAGGGGACTGAGCCACCCCCGCCCGGTACGCTGTCGCGGCGGGCGACCTTGCCCTGCCGCATTTGCTCTGGTACATTTGGGGGCGAGTGAGGATACAGGGTGTGGCCCGAAAGAGGGGGATCCGGCGCTGCGTCGTTACTACGTGGAAGCTTACGGCTGTCAGATGAACGTGCACGACGCCGAAAACGTGGCCGGCATGCTGGAAGGCCTGGGATACGAGCCGGCCCCGTCCGTGGATGAGGCGGACATGGTGGTGATCCTGACCTGCTGTGTCCGCAAGACGGCGGAAGACCGCGCCTGGGGCCGGGTGGGGGAACTGGCGCGGCTCAAGCAGCGGCGGCCCGGGGTGGTCCTGGCGCTGGGAGGGTGCATGGTCCAGCAACCCGGCGTGGCCGACGAGGTACGCAGGCGGGCACCTCACCTGGACCTGGTGTTTGGCACCCACAACCTGTATCGGTTACCTGAACTCCTGACCCTGGTGAGGCCGGGGACCCTGGTGACCGAGGTCTGGCAGGACGATGGTCGGTTGCCCCCGCCGCTGCCCGTGCGGCGTGCCCCTGGGGTGCGGGCCTGGATCACCATCATGTACGGGTGCGACAACTACTGCAGCTACTGTATCGTGCCCTACGTGCGCGGTCGCGAGCGCAGCCGACCCCTGGACGAGGTGGTGGCCGAAGCAGAAGACGCCGTTCGGAATGGCTACCGGGAGGTTTTCCTGCTGGGGCAGAACGTGAACGATTACGGGCGTGACTTGGCTGACGGGGTGGACTTCGCTGTCCTCCTGCGCCGGCTCGATGGGATAGGGGGCCTGGACCGCCTGCGCTATACCACCTCGCATCCGCGCGACTTCACCGATGCCATGATCGAGGCCGTCGCCACCTGTCGGACGGTGTGCGAGCATTTTCACCTGCCCGTGCAGGCGGGATCGGACCGTATCCTGCGCCTGATGAATCGCGGGTACACCCGGGACCAGTACCTGGACCTGCTTGACCGTATCCGCTCCCGTGTCCCCAGGTGTAGTGTTACCACCGACATCATCGTGGGTTTTCCCAGCGAGACCGACGAGGAATTCGCCGACACCCTCGACCTGGTTCGGAAGGCTCGCTTCGATGCCGCCTTCACCTTCATGTTCTCGCCCCGGAGGGGAACTCCGGCTGCCTCCATGCCCGGCCAGCTCCCGGTGGCCGAGAAGAAAAGGCGTCTCCAGGAACTCAATCGTATCCAGAACAGTATTTCCCTGGAAAAGAATCGGGAACTGCTGGGCATGGACGTGGAGGTTCTGGTGGAGGGGGTTTCGGAACGTGACCCGCGACAGCTCACCGGGCGCACCCGCACGGGCAAGGTGACGGTCTTCCCCGGGCCCCCCGAGTGGGCGGGGAAGATGGTGGTGGTAAGGGTGGAAAGGGCCCTCACCTGGACGCTGCACGGCCGGCCGGTGGGTGGTGAGATATACTGTGACGCCGGTACTGAGGCAATACCGGGCCCTGAAGGATCGGCACCGGGATAGTATCCTGCTCTTTCGCCTGGGAGACTTTTACGAGGCATTTTACCAGGACGCGGAGGTGATGGCCCGGGAACTGGGCATCACCCTGACCTCCCGCGAGATGGGGAAGGGGAACCGGGCCCCCATGGCTGGCATCCCCTGCCATGCCGCGGACAGTTATATATCCCGCCTGGTGGAGCGGGGGTACCGGGTAGCCATCTGCGAGCAGGTGGAGGATGCCAGGAGGGCCCGCGGGCTGGTGCGCCGGGAAGTGGTGCGCACGGTCACCCCCGGCACCGTGAGTGAAGGGCGCCTGCTGGAGGAAAAGGGGCAGCGCTGGCTGGTGGCGCTGTGCACTCACAGGCGGAGCTGGGGGCTGGCCAGCGCCGATGCCTCCACCGGCGAGTTTCGCGTCACCCAATGGGAGGGCCAGGACGCCTCCCGGCTGGCCCTGGAAGAAGTAGCCCGCTTGGCGCCGGCTGAGTGCCTGGTACCGCCTGCCCTGGCGGCTGACCCGGGCATAGGGAAGGTGGTGCGGGAGGCAGGGGGCATCCTCACCCCCCGGGACGAACTGGACTTCGACCCCGGGGAGGCGCGCAGCCGGCTCCTTTCCCACTTCCAGGTGGCATCCCTGAGCGGGTACGGCTGTGAGGGTCTGGATGCTGCCACCGGGGCGGCGGGAGCCGTCCTGAAGTATCTGACGGAAACCCAGGGGACCTGCGCCCACGTGCGGGAACTGGTCACCTACCAGGTGGGGGACCACCTGGTCATTGACCCCACTGCCCGTCGCAACCTGGAACTGTTCCGCCGCTGGCCGGACGGGAAGACCGAGGGCACCCTCTTCTGGGTGCTCGACCAGACGGTGACCGCAGCGGGAGGAAGGCGCCTGCGTTCCTGGCTGGAACGGCCGCTGCTCGACCCGGCCCTCATCGGGGAGCGGCTGGATGCGGTGGAAGAACTGGTGGGTGACACCCTGTTGCGGGAAGAACTGCGGGACTTGCTCAGGCACACCTGCGATGGCGAGCGGCTGCTGGCCCGGGTGGCCACGGGCGCGGTAACGCCACGGGAACTTGGTTACCTCAGACGGACCCTGGACCTTCTTCCCCGCGTGAAGGAAGTGGTGGCCCGGGCCGCCTCTCCCCTCCTGCGATCCCTGCAGGAGCGCCTGGACCTGCCGGGCGACCTGGCCGACCTCCTCAACCGGGCCCTGGCGGAAGACCTGCCTGTATCCGCCCGCGAGGGAGGCATCATCCGCGACGGGTTTTCCGAGGAGGTGGACAGGCTGCGCCGGGCTGCCCGGGACGGGCGCGCCTGGCTGGCAGAGTTGGAGTCGCAGGAGAGGGAGCGCACGGGGATCAGGTCACTCAAGATCGGATACAACCAGGTGTTCGGATATTACTTCGAAGTGACCCGGCCCAACCTGTCCCTCGTGCCGCCTGACTGGACCCGGCAGCAAACCCTGAGCGGGGCGGAGCGGTTTTTCACCACCCGGCTGAAGGAACTCGAGAGCACCATCCTGGGGGCCCAGGAAAAGCTTGTCGAACTTGAGTACGAACTGTTCTGCCAATTGCGGGATAAGGTGTTGGACGAGATAGACAGGCTGGGCGGAGGATTCTCCGCCCTGGCCGATCTGGACGCCCTGGCCTCGCTGGCCGAGGTGGCCGTGCGCTACGGGTACGTGCGTCCCCAGGTGGACGACGGGGACGCCATCTGGATCGAGGATGGGCGGCACCCGGTACTGGAGAGGATGCTGGAGGAAGGCGAATTCGTGCCCAACAGCGTGGCCCTGGACGCGGGCTGCCGCCTGCTGATCATCACCGGCCCCAACATGGCGGGAAAGTCTACCTACATGCGCCAGGTGGCCCTGGCCGTCATCATGGCGCAGATGGGAAGTTTTGTGCCGGCGCGGCGGGCCAGGGTGGGGGTGGTGGACCGGCTGTTCGTGCGGGTGGGGGCCTACGACGACATTGCCTCCGGCCAGAGCACCTTCATGGTGGAGATGAGCGAGGTGGCCCGTGCCCTGCGCCATGCCACCGCCCGCAGTCTGGTCCTGCTCGACGAGATCGGTCGCGGCACCGGTACTTTCGACGGCATGAGCATCGCCTGGGCGGTGGCCGAGTACCTGCACGACCGGGTGGGATGCCACACCTTGCTGGCCACCCACTATCGGGAACTCATCGCCCTGGGGGAACGGCTGCCTGCGGCGGCCAATTGTTCGGTGGCGGTGCGGCGGCGGGGCCGGGAAATAGCGTTCCTGCGCCGGGTGGTACCGGGTGGTGCCGACGCTTCCTACGGCGTGGAGGTGGCCAAGCTGGCCGGGTTGCCCGAGGCGGTGATCGAGCGCGCCCGCACCATCCTGTCCGGACTCGAGGCAAGCGCGGCTCGCCCCGATGGGAACCCGGTGACACAGCGACAGGCGACCCCTGAACAGCTTACCTTCTTTCACCCCCGTCCTAACCCCCTGCTGCAGGAGTTGGCGGAGCTTGACGTGCTGCACATGACGCCGCTGGAGGCCATTGCCAGGTTGCAGGAACTGAGCGAGCGGGCCCGACGCGAGATGGCCTGCGAAGGGGAGTGATGCCGGTGGGGTGATCCGGCAACTGGATGCCGGCACGGTGGCAAAAATCGCGGCGGGAGAGGTCATCGAGAGGCCAGCGTCCGTAGTGAAGGAACTGGTGGAAAACAGCATAGATGCCGGCGCCCGCCGCATCGTGGTGATCTGCCGTCGCGGGGGATTCGACCTCATCCAGGTCAGCGACGACGGGTGCGGGATGGCGCCCGAAGACGCTCCCCTGGCTTTCGCCCGCCACAGTACCAGCAAGCTGAGTTGTGCGGACGACCTGAGCCGGGTGACCACCCTGGGGTTCCGGGGGGAGGCACTGCCCAGCATCGCCGCGGTGGCCCGGGTGGAGATGGTGACCTGTCCGCCGGGTGCCCCATCCGGTACCAGGGTAGTGGTCGAGGGGGGCCGGGTGGCGCATGTGGAGGAAACGGCAGCTCGCCCCGGCACCAGGGTAACCGTGCGGGACGTGCTGGCGGGGCTCCCCGCCCGGCGCAAATTCCTCTCGGATCCTCACCGGGAAGGTCTCCGCTGCGTGGACGTGGTGATGCGGCTGGCGGCCGGATACCCCCACATTGCCTTCCGCCTGGAGATGGACGGGCGCCAGGTGCTCAGCACCCCGGGGGACGGTCGCCTGCTGGATACGCTGGTGGCACTGTACGGCCCCGGCACCGCCCGTGCCCTGACCCCGGTATGTCCCCCCGAAGAGGACTACCCGCCGGGGATAGTATCTGTGACCGGGTACGTGGGTGGCTCTGCCACCTTCCGCACCCGGCGCTGGGCCCAGGCCCTGTACGTCAACGGGAGGGCGGTGCGGGCCCCCGGGCTGGTCCAGGCGGTTGAGGCGGGGTACGGCCCCATGTTGCCACCGGGCCGCCATCCCTTCGTCATCCTGTTCCTGACCGTCGACCCGCAACACGTGGACGTTAACGTCCACCCGACCAAAGCGGAAGTGCGCCTGGCCCGGGAAGAGGCGGTGAAGTCCCTGCTGGTGCGGGTGGTGACCCGAGCCCTGGGTGCCTCCGACATGTCCCGCCCGCTGGTCGCGGACACGTCCACCGGGGGATGGGAAGGGGGCCCGGGGCAGGCGACGGAGAGCAGGGGCGAGGTGGGAGAGAACAAGCAGGAAGCAGCCGTGACCCTTGATCTGGCGCGGCACGCCGGGGTGCGGGTCGGCAGGACCAGACTGGGGGAGCCGGGGCCGGTGTGGGAACTCAATTTTTCCCGCCTGCGGGTGATCGGGCAGGCCATGGGCACCTATCTCCTGGTGGAGGGACCCGAGGGTCTGTACGTGGTGGATCAACATGCCGCCCACGAGCGGGTATTCTACGAGGCCATGGAATTCCCCCAGCGGAGCCAGTTGCTCCTGATCCCGCTGGTGATCGAGACCAGCTCCCGGGAAAGGGAGGTGTTGCGCGCTTTCCGGGACGAGGTATCCCGGGCCGGTTTCGAGGTGGAACCATGGGAGGGCGATGCGGCAGTCGTGAGGGCAGTCCCCGAGTGGGCAACCGGCCACGAAGAAGCGTGCCTGCGCGAGCTGCTGGAGGAACTGGATGAACCGGTCCGGGGAGAGGCCCGTGAACACCTGCGCCGGGCGACCGCGGCTTGCCGGGCGGCGGTGAAAGCGGCCATGCCTCTTGACCAGGCGGAAGCCCAGGCCCTGGTGGACCAACTGGCCTGCTGTGAGAATCCCTGGGTATGTCCCCACGGGCGGCCCACGGTATTGAAGGTCACCCGTGCCGACCTGGAACGGCACTTCGGAAGACGATGAGCGAATTGCCCCTGTTGCTGGTGATATGTGGCCCCACCGCAGTAGGTAAGTCTGCGGTGGCCCTGGAGGTGGCTCGTCGCCTAGACGGCGAGATCATTTCCGGGGATTCCGCCCAGGTGTACCGTTACATGGATATCGGTACGGCCAAGCCCAGCCCGGAGGAACGCCGCGAAGTCGCCCATCACCTGGTGGATATCCTGGATCCTGACCAACGCTGGAGCGTGGCCGACTTCCGCAACGCGGTGGATGAGCTGGTGCCGCAGGTGGCCGGGCGGGGCCACCTGCCCATCCTGGCCGGGGGCACCATGCTCTATATCCGCGCGGTTACCGCAGGATATCACTTCCCGTCCCCGGCGTACGACCCTGACGTGCGCAGGCGACTGTATGATCGGGCAGCGACAGAGGGAGCCTCTGCCCTGTACGAATGGCTGGCCCGGGTAGACCCGGAGACGGCGCGCCGTCTTAACCCGGGGGACCTGCGCCGGGTGGTGCGGGCTCTGGAAGTGTTTCTGCTCACGGGCACCCCCATCTCGGCCCACGCCAGCCGGCGCCGGCCCGGTCCCTACCGGCTGCTGGTGGTGGGCCTCACCCGTCCCCGCCCTGTGCTGTACCGGCGTATAGATGCGCGCGTGGAGGACATGCTGCGGGCCGGTCTGGTTGAGGAGGTACGCGGGTTGCTGGAACGCGGGTACAGCCCGCAGCTTCCCAGCATGCGGGCGTTGGGATACCGCGAGATGATCGATTACCTGTACGGGCGGACCACCCTGGGAGAAGCCAGGCGGCTATTTGCCCGCAACACGCGCCATTTCGCCCGCCGTCAGTTCACGTGGATGAAGCGGGAAGAGGGGATGATCTGGATAGACCTGGGAGAAAATAAGGAAGAAGAAGCCATCACTCGGATAGTAGAGATGGCGGCAGGAAATCGTTGGCCCCCGTAGAAGGAAAGGCAAGTCAGAAGGCTAGCATCGGGAGGGGAAACCTTTGCCCAAAGATCAGGTTAATCTGCAGGACCTGTTCCTCAACCAGGTGCGTAAAGAAGGTGTACCGGTCACCGTCTACCTGGTGAACGGTTTTCAGCTCAAGGGTTTGGTGAAGGGCTTCGACAATTTCACCCTGGTACTGGATAACGAGGGTCGCCAGATGATGATATACAAGCATGCCATCTCCACGGTGAGCCCCTCCCGGAGCGTTAATCTGGCGGCCCTGGTGGCCGAGGCACGCAAAGAGATCTCCCAGCAAAGCTGATCAAAACAGAGGGATATCGGCCAGCATTCAGCTACTCCAGAACACACCAGCTACCCCCTCAGCCAGGCTATAGCTTGATCTGGCGGGCGGCGGCCTCAGAGATGGCTTTCTCCACCATGGTCTTGGGCGGAAACCCCTGGGGTTGCAGCGGGCCCGGATACACGCGACAGGCAAGACTCCATCCCGTCATAGCGCGCGCGTCGGGGTCCACGTCCAGGCCGTCCACCCGCACAGTGGGTGATCCCAGGAAGCTCAGCCTCTGAGCGGTGCTCGCGTCGGGAACCGGGACCATGGTGACGGGCACTCTCAACCCGTGCTCGAAGAGGACCTCTTCTACGACCGCCCGGGTCGGTTTCACGTGCCGTCAACCCGGGCTGTACAGCAGTTCAATTCGCATGGCTATTACCCTCACTAGGGAGCGGCAGTGTGACCGTTGCTGACGGTGATGCAGGGACCGCTGCTGAAGTGCACGTGACGGCAACGGGTGCATTCCAGGCACAGGATGCACTGGGAAGAGCGGGGGTCACGCCATACTTCGTGTTCCATAGGGCAAAGGTCCCGGCACCACCCGCACCCGGTGCAGCGCGGGTCCACCTCCAGGTGGTGCCGGCTCCACCGGTTGGCCAGCCCGTAGAACAACCCCAGCGGGCACACGAACCGGCAGAAGGGCCGCTTTACGACCAGCACCGCCGCCACCATAACCAGGAGGATCGCCACCTTGACCCCAAAGAGCAGGCCGGCCATTTCCCGGAGGCCGGGATCGACGGCTAGCCAGGGTATTCCCGCCTCTAGAGTACCCGCAGGGCACAGCTTGCAAAACCAGGGCTCGTGCAGGGCCAGGGGCAGCGTCACCACCAGCAGCGCCGCCACCAACCACCGGGTCCAGGAGTGGCGGTTTGATACCTGCAATGCGGGCAGGCCGAGGCGGCGGCCCAGGCGATGGCCCAGTTCTTGCACGAAGCCGAAGGGACAGAGCCACCCGCAGGTGCGGCGCCCCCACCAGGAGCCCGCTGCTCCCAGTGCTCCCAGGGTTAACAGGGGGACCCGGCCCAGGGCCAGGAAGTACTGAATGGTGCCCACGGGGCAGGCCCCTATCGCGAGCGGGCAGGCGTAACAGTGAAGAAAGGGATAGGGGAGGTGCTTGAGCACCGGCAGCGCGTACAGGTTCGCCGCCACGAGGGAAACCACTTGCCAGAACGTGCGCCGGCTGCCAACCTTGCCCACGCCACGCGGGCGCCCGGGGGCCGGTGGGCCAGCTGCTTCACCCGAGCCATGCGGGCTCAAAACTGCCCGGCCACGTACCCTCACGGTGCCAGCCCGATGCACGAGAGGCACAGGGTGACCGCGTTGCGGTAAATGATAGCCGGTTCTCCCCGTGCTGCCCCCACCCCCAGGGCAACCAGAGCCAGGAGCAGTACAACCTTTCCTAGCCGGTGGTTCACCGTTCCGCCTCCGCAATCAGTTGTTGCAATTCCCGGGTCAGGGTTGCCGTCCCCGGGTATCCCTCGTGCCGGTAGCGGATATTCCCCTGGTGGTCGATGAGCACCAGGGTGGGGATAGCCCTGATGCCGTACGCTGTGGCCACCGAACCGCGATGGTCCAGCAGGATGGTGAAGGTGAGACCCCTTGCCGCCGCGAAGCGCTCCACGGGAGCCCGTTCCGGGTCCAGGCTGGGGGCCAGGATAACCACCTGTTTGCCGAACCTATCGTGTATCTGCTGCAACTGCAGCATTTCCGTATGACAGGCGGGTCAGGTGGTCCCCCAGAAATTGAGCACGATCGGCTTGCCCCGCAGGGAGGCGAGGCTCACCTGGTTTCCTGCCAGGTCTGGCAGGGTAAAATCCGGCGCCGCTCCCCCGCCGGAATGGTCGGCCGGGCGGCACCCCCCCAGGAGTGCGGCCAGCGCCAGCGTGACTACCGCGGCCAACAGCCCCGCTTTCGCAAGGTAATGCGGCAGTCGGTGGGACGGTGATCGGCACGACAACGACATACCCCCCGGGGTTCTATTTTAGCCGTTACCCCGTCGGGCCGCAAGGTGCTATTGCGTCGCTGGGCTGCTCAGGAGGCAGTCCGGCGACGCCCCTGAGCATAGATAACCGTGCCCGCCAGGATGGTGAGCAGGGTTCCTCCGACGAGCTGAATCTCGTAGGCCCACACGTTGGCGGTTTCTTCGGGGGGCAAGAAGAAGAACAGGCAGGCGATGAAAATGAAGAACTCGCCCAGGAGGGTGCAGAACCATGCCCCCGCCCGGCCCCCCGGCACCGCGAAGGGGCGGGGCTGGTCAGGGCGCTTCGTGCGCAGGGTCAGGAATGCTGGGAACATGAGCAGGTAGGGGAGCAGGAACACCACCGACGACAGGGCAAAGATGGTCCAGAATACCGAGGCCACGCTGGTGAAGGTGAGGTAGTTCCCCACCGCCAGGATGGTGGCCACCAGGCCCATCATCAGGTAGGCATAGTCCGGGCTGCCGTACCGGGGGTGGATGTGCCCCAGGACGGAGGGCACCTGCCTGTCCAGCCCGGTGGCGGCAATCACCCGGTTCGCCCCCAGGCTCCAGGTCACCATGTTGGCCAGGAAAGTGGCGAGCAACAGGGCCGAGGCCAGGTAGAACAGGCCGCTCAGCGCCGGCACACCCTCGCTCATCACCTTAAGGGCATCGGTGATACCGGTCACGATGTTGATCTGTTCCAGGGGGATGGCAGCCAGCACCCCGAATGTGGCCAGCATGTAGACGCCGGCGATGACTGTCCCGGCCAGCAGGATGGCGAGGGGCACGTCCCGGCGGGGGTTGTGCATTTCCTCCCCTGCTGCGCTCATGAGTTCGAACCCCATGTAGTTGTACACGATGACGGGCAGAAAGGAGAGGGTGGCCGACCAGCGGGGGACCCACTCCCGAGGGGCGAAGGAATTGGCTGCTCCGCGGGTGAGGGCGTACCAGATCCCCATGCCGCCAAGTAGCAGGAGGAGCACGACCTTGATGATGGCGCCCACGTTGGGGATCCACTTGGCCAGCCGGATGTCCATGATGCCCAGGGCCACCGTTATCCACACGAGGCTGACGGTGACGGCGGCCTGGCCCACGTTTCCCAGGCCGGGCCAGAACACCGAGGCCAGAACGGCCGAGAACAGGACGTACACGGAGGGCATCCAGTAGGCGACATTGATCCAGTATAGCCAGGAGGTCAACGTCCCCCAGAAGGGCCCGTATGCCTCCCTGACCCAGACGTAGATGCCGCCCTCCTGGGGCCAGGCCGATCCCAACTCGGCCGTGACCAGCCCGTAGGGTAGGAAAAACAGGATGATGCTGAGGATCCACCACCCCATGGCCTGTACCCCGATCGCCGCGGACGCTGCCACGGTGTCAGCCACTATGATGGCGGACGCGGTGAAGAGAACCAGGTCAACCAGGCCCAGGGCCTTTCGCCAGGGTACCGCAGCTTCCATCCGAGTTCCTCCCCGAACCATCGCCAGGGTCTCGGACGTCATTATTCTTCCCCGGGGCTGGCTACCTAGCCAGGGGCGCACCGGGCCTGTGCGGGCCGCCTACCTGTCCGATAATACCAGCAGGAACATTCCCGGGCGGGGGTGGATGGCTGTGGCCGAATGTTCGGTGTGTGGCGCCAGCAACATGGGAATGGCCAGGGTGTCGCTGGTGGTGGTGGACAGGCGCTGGTACTGCCGCTCGTGCCTGCAGAAGCAGGAGGGAACGGTGAAGTGTGCCGTATGCGGCAAAGAGGCCTTCAGGGGAGACGAACACTTCAAGACGGTAGACGGCAGGAGGATGTGCACTACCTGCCTGGAAAGGGCCGGGCTGGGGGATGCCTTCAGCGTGATCATGGAGGCACGTATGGCTTCCCGCTCCGCAGCCACTCCGACAACGGCTGCTGCGGGGGCCCGGGGAGGGGAACGCACGTCCCCGGGCCTGGAAAGCAGCGTGGCTGCCCTGTTGCAGGAAAGCCTGGCACCGGGAGAACAGGTGGTGGCGGTGATCATTGGAAACGCCGGGGAGGCACTGGCGGCGACAGACTCCCGGCTCCTGATCCTCAAGACAGGCCTGGCAGCAGGATCGCTACTGGCAAGACGGTGCACGGCGTTTCCCTATCGTGAGGTTCGGGGTGTGGAGTTGACAGTGGGGGCGGTATACGGTTTTCTGCACATCCTGAGTGCCGACCACCCCGAAAAAGCCCAGGACGTGGTCGCGGCAAAGAAGGCCCCCAACGCGGTCACTTTCCTGGCGAACCGGCACAGCCAGTTCGATTCGCTTATGACGCGCCTGCGGCAGGAGGGGAAAATCCGGGTCTGACCACCGCCAGGCTGTAGCCCACCAGACCGAAGGCTAAGAGGGTGGCAAGGACCTCTGGCAGCCAGAGGCCGATGGTGCCTGCCCCCACCAGTACCTGGGTGTAGCTGAGCAGTGCGTGCAGTCCCACCGAGATCCCCAGAATGGTCAGGGCAGCCGCGGGAGACCTCGTCCAGGCCCAAGCCAGGACGGCGGCGCTGCCAGCGTGGTAGAAAGCCGCGGTCACTCTTTCCCATACTGGAACCGCGAGCGATAGCAGCCCCAGCTGCCGATGGGTGGAGATGGTGGAAAAGGCCACCGAGAGCAACCAGGCCGCCTGCATGGCCGCATAACCCGCGCCCACGAGGGTGCCCAGCACCGGTCCCCGGCCCGGGGAGAGAGAGGTGCGGCAGGCGTCGAGCCAGGATGACAGCCGGAGGGCTGCAACGACGCCGGCGAGTTTGACAGGTTCGTGTACCAGACCGGACAAAAGCACCGGAAGGATAGAAAGGACGAGGGGGTCCGCGTCGGGCAGGAGCCCGGCCTGCCACCGTGACACGGCCTGGAGCAGCGGCACCTGCACCAGGGCCATGCCGGGCAAGAAGAGCGCTGTCCCCAGGAGGAAGGCGGCAGCCCACGTGCCGGCCACCCGCCAGGGCCCGACCGCAGTCCACATCCTGGCGAGGGTTCGCGCCCAGACAAGCGTCCATCCCCGCCATGCCCGGGAGCGGGTTCGCCAAAGCAGTGCCGCTGCTGCCGTCGCCCCCACCAGCAACCCGGCCAGGATGCCCGGCAAGCGCAGTTCTTTCAGTATCGGCACAAGCCCGGGATCCAGAGTTCTCACCTGGGCGGGCAATCCGTGATCATCCTGCCCGATGGAAGTGTTTTCTGTTGCTTTTTCGTTTATCCCATGCCCGCGGGTGCCCATGTGGGGTGACCCGGTAACAGCGACCTGGGGGCAAGATCGACCTTTAGTCCCGGCTCCCTCGTCCTGCCATCGGCTTCCGCGTAGATTATGGAAACGTTGATCAAGGTGCGGCTTCCCGCCGCCCTGCTGCCTCTGCTCATACGGCAATGACCGTCTCTCATACCCGAGGCGCAATGCTACACTTTATGTCCTCAGGTGCCCCGGGAGCATATACTGACTACCGCCAGGGAACTGGAGCCCAGACTCGCACCGTCGTAACCGAGGTCCCGTTCCCCGTAGCCCCCTGGCAAGCCTCCTTGGCCGACTCGGGGTCTAGCCCGTGACGGGGTGGTATACAGTACAGAGACCGGGTTCGGCCGAGCACTCAGTCAGGAAAGGAGGGAAGAGAAATGGCCGTTAAAACCAGTTTGGGTGCTTCCAGCCTGGTAGAGGTGCTGGACCGGATTCTCGACAAAGGCATCGTCATCGACGCTTATGTGCTGGTTTCCCTGGTCGGTATCGAGCTGCTGGGCGTGGAAGTCCGCGTCGTGGTGGCTTCGGTAGAAACGTGGCTGACCTACGCTGAAGCCGTCGGGCTCCTCCCGGCGAACGCCTGACGAGCACCCTCCGGCTCCAAAGCAGGGATGGGGCGAGGCCTCATAGCTGACTGTCATACCCCGAAACCGGGTGGCCGGAGTCCCTGTCCGGAGACCGGCGCTGGACATCCGGCCACCTTCTTCCCAAGAGCGACAAGGGGTGAAGTGAGTGTGTTACCTCATGACGGGGCCCTTATCGCCTGCTTCTGCTCGAAGAGGAACAGGCGCAGACGAGGCCTGGAGCTGGCGCAGGAAAGGTGGTGGCTGCGCCAGGTGCTCAATCGCCGGTTACGGGAGCATGCACATGCCCGTCAGCAGGCAGCCCGAAACGTGGCCCGGGCGTGGCTGGACAGGGGAGCTGTTCACGGCGCATCGCGCCGCCACCACGGACAAAAATGTACTTCTTAGGGAGTGATGGCACGATGACGTACAGCAAACCGCTGGAAGACGTGGAAAAGCAGCCGCCAGGGGCAGGCTTCGTGGAAACGCCTTCTCTCCGCTGGATTTCGCAGCGAGCTCTGACTTACCTGAATTGTGGTTATGCGGTACATTTTTCGGGCCCCTGTGGGGTAGGGAAGACGTCCCTGGCCCTGCATGTGGCTTCATGTCTGGGGCGACCGGTTGTCTTCCTGCAGGGCGATGCCAGCCTCGAGTCCCGCGACCTGGTGGGGGGATTGCGCGGACTGCACCGGCGCAAGGTAGTTGACGAGTTTGTGCGTACCGTTCGCAAGGTGGAGGAGGACGTTATCCAACGCTGGAGTGACAGCTGGCTCGCCACAGCCTGTCGCCACGGGTACACCCTGGTTTACGATGAATTCACCCGCTCCCGGCCGGAAACAAATAACGTCCTGCTCTCAGTGGTAGAAGAACGGGTGCTGGTATTACCGGATACTACGCCGGACGTGGGGTTCATACCTGTCCACCCCGATTTCAGGGTGATATTCACAAGCAATCCGGAAGAATACACGGGCGTTTACGGAGCGCAGGACGCTCTCCGGGACCGCATGGTCACTATGCGCTTGCAGCCATACACCTTCGAGGAGGAGGTAGCCATCGTTGCGGCCAGGTCCGGGCTTCCTTCAGACCAGGTCCGACAGGTGGTGAAGGTCATGCAGGTTGCCCGCGCTGACCCGGGGATTAAGCCTGCCCCCACCGTACGGGCTTCCATCGTTATCTGCCGAGTGCTGGCCGCCACGGGCCGGTCGCCCCGTCCGCTGGACGAGTTCATCCTCGACGTCTACCGGGACATCTTAGGGGAAGGCCAGGGAGTGATGGCATTCCTGAAGCGGCTTTGGTATGCCGACGGGGAAGTGAGCGGTGAATGAACGACTTCCTGGATAAGCTGAGAGAAGCGCTGTCGCGGCTCGTGGATGAGGAATCCCTTAGCGGAAGCGGCACCTACCGCACCGGTGACGCCGCTTGCACCTTCGGCTACTCAATACGCCTGGGATTGCGGGGGGAGCAGTCCGGGCCGCGCAGGCGGGCTGCAAGCCAGCTGCTAACGCGAAATAACGCACCCGATTGCGAAATCCAGGACGAGGGCGAGTCCCTGCGCATACTGGTTCACGCCAGACACGTCGGTGCAGGAGTTTCGACACAGGTGCAGGGCAACGACCTGGTGGTGAAGTCGGGGGAAACCACACTCTGTCGCATCCCTCTCCCTGCTCCCGTTAGGTCCGACACGCTACGCTGGTCGGTTCGTCACGGGGTGCTGGAAGTGAGAATCCAAAAGAGCGCCACCGGCTCTTGCGGTGCCCAGGATCCCACCGGCCCGGGGGGTGACTCCGGTGGAACTGAGGGTCAGTGAGGCCATGTTCCAGGACGTGGGCCGCGGGCTCTGCCGGATGCACCCCATGGATATGGCGGCCCTGAGAGTGGAAACGGGTGATGTCGTGGAACTGGCGGGCAAGCGTACCACCGTGGCAAAGGTGATTCCGGCCCGGCCGGAAGACAGGCAACCAGGCTGGGTGCAAATTGACGGGGTCACCCGAAAGAACTGCGGGGTCGGCACGGGTGATTGCGTCCGGGTGAGGCCGGTAGCCGTCACTCCCGCCCAGAAGCTGGTGCTGAGCTGCCCTGATGGCGGGTGGCCGGAATGGTCGCAGCAATCCACTTACCTTTCCCGTTTGCTGGAGGCCATGCCGGTGGTGACGGGCGATGTGGTAAGGGCATCGCTGTTCGGGAGCAGGCAGCAGGAATTCCGTGTGCGCCAGACCATACCTGCGGGTCCGGTGCTGGTACAGCGCAACACCGTGATTCGCGTGGAACCCGCCGCGGCTGACGACAAGCCCACAGCCACGGTGTCTTACGAAGACGTGGGCGGTCTGCGAGATGAGATACTGCGCATCCGGGAGATGATCGAACTACCCCTCCGGTACCCCGAGCTGTTCAGGCAGCTGGGTATAGATCCTCCCAAGGGGGTCCTCCTGTACGGGCCACCCGGTTGCGGCAAAACCCTCATAGCCCGGGCCGTGGCTTCTGCCACAAGTGCGTGGTTCATCTGCGTGAACGGTCCTGAGATTATGCACAAGTATTACGGGGAGAGCGAGGCCAACCTGCGCAAGATCTTTGAAGAGGCGAAGGCGCGTGCTCCCAGCGTCATATTCCTGGATGAAATCGATGCCATTGCCCCCCGAAGGGCAGACGTACACGGGGAAGTGGAAAAGCGCGTTGTGGCCCAGCTCCTCGCGCTCATGGATGGCCTGGAGCCCCGCGGACAGGTGGTGGTAATAGGTGCCACCAACATCCCCGAGGCACTGGACCCTGCGCTGCGTCGTCCGGGAAGGTTCGACCGGGAGATCGAGATCCGGATCCCGGATCGGACAGGGCGATTGGAAATCCTGGCTATCCATACCAGAGGAATGCCTCTGGCCGGGGACGTCTCCCTGGAAGAGCTGGCTGCTGCCACACACGGATTCGTGGGGGCCGATTTGCAGGCCCTGTGCCGGGAAGCAGCAATGGCTGCGCTGCGCAGGGTGGTGCCTCAGCTGGACCTGAGCGCCCACCGGGTACCCGACGAGGTGCTGTCCGGGCTCCAGGTCACGGCCGCCGATTTCATGCAGGCACGCAAAGAGGTGGGCCCGTCGGCCATCCGGGAAGTGTTCGTGGAGATACCGGAGGTTACATGGGAAGAAGTGGGTGGCCTGGAAGACGTCAAGGCGGCTCTACAGGAAGCCGTAGAGTGGCCCCTCCGCTACCCCGAGATCCTGTCCCGGGCCGGCATCGATCCGCCGCGGGGAATAATTCTTTACGGTCCCCCGGGAACCGGAAAAACCCTCCTGGCCAAGGCGGTGGCCACCAGGGCAGGCGTCAACTTCATCTCTGTCAAGGGCCCTACCGTCTTTTCCAAGTACGTTGGGGAATCGGAAAAGGCTGTTCGCAACCTTTTCCGGAGGGCCAGGCAGGCCAGCCCGTGCATCATCTTCATTGACGAGCTCGATGCCGTGGCCAGTCGCCGGGGAGGAGGTCAGGAGGACGGCGGTGTAGCGGAGAGGGTTGTCAGCCAGTTGCTGCTTGAGATGGACGGTGTCGAGGGGTTGCAGGGGGTGGTGGTGCTGGCCGCAACCAACCGGATTGACCTGATCGACCCCGCCCTCCTGCGCCCGGGGCGTTTCGACCTGCAACTCGAGGTGCCCCTCCCGGATCAGGCAGCTCGGCTCGCCATCCTGCGGATTCACCTGCGCCACCGCCCGATCGCCCCTGATGTAGATCTGGTCCGGCTTGGCTCTTGGTGTGAAGGTTTCTCAGGGGCCGACCTGGCAGCCGTCTGCCGGGAGGCCGCCATGATGATGGTCAGGGAACAGATAACCCAGGGCAGCAGGGATTTCCTGATACGCGACCGGCACCTGCAGGCAGCGGTGGAAGCTCTTCGCCGTCGACTGGGAGGCGGATGTTTTCGTGGGTGAAGCAGGCCTTTACCTGTACGGCATAGTTGACGGCAGGACCAATGTTTCGCTGGGCCCCATAGGAGTGGGCGAGCCGCCGGCAGACGTGAGGCTTATCCCGATGGGAGACATGGCGGCGGTTGTGAGCCCTGCTCCCAACCGAGTAATTGCCCCCAGGATGTCGTACCTGCTGGCCCACGACCGGGTGCTGAACAGCCTCATACATCGGTACACCGTCCTGCCGGTCGCCTTTGGTACGGTGGTTCCCGGCGAGGGCGAACTGAGGGCCTGTCTGGACCGATACCGCAGCCTACTCGCAACCGAACTGGAGCGATTGCGCGATAAGGTTGAGGTCGAACTGAAGGCCTTCTGGGTACCCGAAGCTCTAATGCGTGCGGCAGGCTACAAGCCCGGAGAGTTCCAGTCAACGGAGGCCCTTCATCCCAACCGGCGTTACCAGCTTGCCCTCGAGGTGGGCCAGGTGGTGGCAGCGACGGTAGAAGCCTGGCGGCAGCGTCTCGCCCCGGAGATCTGCAGTTACCTGGCTCCCTGCTGCCTGGGATACCGGCTAAACCAGCCCCGGTCGGTACGGATGTTGATAAACGCTTCCTTCCTGGCGCGCAGGGACCGAGAACCGGAATTGGGGCGCGCTGTCCGGGCTCTTGCCGACCGGTACGCAAACCGTCTGTCGTTCAGGTATGTGGCTCCCCTGCCTCCCTATAACTTCGTGGAGATTAACCTGCCCTGGCGGCCCCACCAAAGCGAGGGATAGACGGTGGAGGAACAGGTACGACATCAAGGTTTCTCCTTACTGAATCTGTTGTTCTGGCCGGTTACGTTACCCGTGCGGTCCCTGCGCTTCATCCTGGAACAGATTGCAGAAGTCGTGGACAGAGAAATGAACGATAGAGAGGCCGTGCGCAAACAGATGCAGGAACTGGAAGACAGGTACCGGAAAGGCGAGATCGACGAAGTGTCGTTTCAGGCAGCATGGGACGAACTGGCCAGCCGCTGGCAGGCACTGACAGAGGCCGGGGAAGAAGCCGGGGAAGAAGCCGGCCAGAATGCTGGCCTCCAAGACCAGGAAGGGTGGCGGTGACACCATGCCCATACAACCCGTACGGGACCGATCCACGCTGGCGGACGTGATAGACAAACTGCTCGACAAGGGTCTGGTGATCAACGCCGATATCCTTGTTTCGGTGGCAGGAGTGGAACTTCTCGGCATCAAGCTGCGAGCGGCCCTGGCTTCATTCGAGACGGCGGCCCGCTACGGGCTGGAATTTCCGTCTGGCACCAACCTGCAGACGGCAGCTTGGAGAGAAGCCGCCGTAGGCAAGGAGAGCTGTCCTCAATGCGAAAAGATCGTACCCGTTGACGAGTTGCTCCAAGAGGGGTGCCCATGGTGTGGATGGCAGAGCCCGCGGCGGCATTCTCTCGCGGCCTCGGCGGTCACGCAGCCCGCGGTCCCTGTAACTGCCGGTTCGGTACGGGGGAGGTTACCGTGACGGTTGCTGGTCTGGGTGACCTGCTGGAGCGGGTTGATCGTGCCAGCGCCAGGATGGTCTGGCACCTGATGTGGGAGGGTCACGCTCGCCTTGACGACCTGGCCCAAATCACCGGTCTGGATCATGCCCGGGTGCTGGAGCGGATCCGTTCGGTAATCAACCCCGTCAGCAGGAAGCTGTACGGGTGTGATTTGCTGATCTTCAGTCCCTGCCGGGTAGACCCCGCCACCGGATGTAAGGTCACCTTTGCCTGGTGGCTGGAGGTGCCTGCCGGCGGGGTCGTCCCGGCCAGCCGGCCAATGGCCGAGGTATTTGAGGAGGACGGGCACGTGCTGATACTGGCGGCCGTCGGCTCGCCTTTGCACGTGAGCGGGAGGGTCCAGGTTTCCTGCCGCAACGGGCTGTTGCGCGTACTGGTAGAAAAGGATGACTTCCCATGCCCATCAACGTAGACGCCGAACGCCTGAAAGAAGGGGTGCTGGGGCTGGTAGTCGCCCTGGCCGAGATAATCCGCGACTGCCTGAAACTCCAGGCTATCCGCCGTATGGAGTCGGGACGCCTGCTCCCCGAGGAGGCCGAACGGCTCGGGTGTGCACTCCTCGACCTGGACCGGGCTCTGGACGATATCAAGACCGAACAGGGGATCCGCCAGACCGTGGATGCAGTACGGAACGGTCTTGATGACGTGGTGGATGACTTCCTGAGCTGCTTGGTGGATCCTGGGCGCTGGAGCCAGGAGGGTACACGCGGTCGCGCGCCAGTTGAGGGAAGCCGTGGACCGGTCCGGCAAAGGCCGAGGGAGGTGTGAGCAGTGAGCGGTCTGGCCACCCTGTACCTGGCCCTGGCAATACGGGCTGCAGGACTGCAGCTGAGCCGCCCCCTGATCGAGGACCTGCTAGCCAGGCTGGGTCACCCTTGCGAGGACGAATTCCTCGATGCTCTTTTCCGGCTCCTGCAAGCTCCGGCACCTCATTCAACCCCAGCCGCGGCTGCCGGCGACATGACTTTACCGCCACTCCCCGGGACAGCAGATCCGGCTTCTCCAGAGTGGCAAGAGAGCAGTCTGGAAGGGAGGTACCTTTACGGTGTGGTCAGGACGGGGGAGTCCCAGGGCGATTTCCATGCGGTGGGCGTGGACGGCAACCGCGTTTTCCTCGTTCGGGAGCGGGATCTCGCGGCCCTGGTGCACGCATGTCCTCCCGAGCCTTACCAGTCCGATGACCCGAAGCGGGTGACCGAGTGGTTACAAGCCCACCAGTCGGTACTGGAGGCGGCCATGGCGAAATGGGGCACTGTGATTCCGACCGGCTTTGACACCATCTTGAAGGGCAAGGCTCCCGACCCGGATGAGGTGGTGAGAAGCTGGATTCGGGACGCGTACGACCGTCTGGACCGCACGTGGCAGCGCATAGAAGGCAAGGCAGAGTATGATGTGGAGATCACCTGGGATGCCGGAGCTGCGGAAAGGGAGGCCAGGGCTGCCAGCGAGACGATCCGCCTTATTGAAGCGGAACTGGCCTCACTATCATCGGGCCTGGCTTACTTGCAACGACAGCGACTGGACAAAGCAATGGCCGAAGCCGTGGGGAGTGCGTGCTCGGCTCACGCCCGGCGCTTTCTCGACGAGATTTCCTCGCGGTGCACGGAAACCAAACCGGAGGCTGTGGCCAGGACCGGTCAGGGTGAGCACCTGGTGCTGAGAGTGGCTTGCTTGGCCACCACCAGCCAGGTGGAAAAGCTGGGAGAAGCCCTTGACAGGATTGCAGCCATCCCTGGGTTCTCCGTGCGCTTCACCGGGCCGTGGCCCCCCTTTTCCTTCGTCGAGTAACACTGGAGAGGTGCCTGGGCGATGAAACCAACCCAACCCCGACAGGCAGGCCTGGTACAACTACTCGACCGCCTCCTTGACAAGGGTGTCATCCTGCAGGCTGACCTGCTCATCTCCCTGGCCGGTGTCCCCCTGATAGGGGTTAGCTTGAGAGCTGCCGTGGCAGCGGTGGAGACCATGCTTCGGTACGGGATCTGGGAGGACTGGGATGAGGCGGTACGCGCGGTTGCCCGCACTTCCCGTAGGCTGGCCGCGGGGTGGGCGGGTCAGACCGAACCGGAAGGCGTTATCGCCTGCTTCCCCGGCCACGTCTGGTACAGCCCGAAAACCGGGGGTTGGACGCCGGGTGAAATCCTGGTGACAACTACGGGCCTGGAAGCCGTGCCGGCTCCACCCCTACCGTATACGAGGATCAAGACCGTGACACCAGTATGGGTCTCGGGGGCACAGAGGGATGGACAGCGCTGCCTGTACCTTACGCTGGAGGATGGAGCGGGCCTGGCCCTGCTGGTGGACGAGGTGGATGGCTTGCGCCGGCTGATCCAGGACCGGATGCAAGACGCAGAAATCCTGTTGAGGAGGTGACGGGGTATGACATGTCCTGCCCCTACCGGGCGCACGAGCGGGCGGCAGTTGAGATCCTCCCTCCGGGTGCTGGCCGGCAGGCGGGGCACGGGGATGACGGACCCAGCGGCAGAGGGGGCGCTGGTGAACGAGCGGTGGGTGACGTGGCAGATGCGAAAGCAACGGCGGTGGGCGGCATCTCTGGCTTCTGCCGTAGCCCGGGCCCGCGCCCGGGCCGCGCCAGCCCGGCGCAGGCTGGCTGCTAAGCAGGCGGCAATCAGGCGGTTAAGCGAGTTCCGTCGCCAGTTACTGGCAAGACGGGAGCTGGAAAGGAGCTGACGGGCGGTGAACCTGAGCCTGGATCAACTGGTCCGCGCGGGCACGCAAAAGGTGCTGGAGTTAACAGGGCTGCAACTTAGCAGCGTGACAGGCATGGTAAGGGAAGAAGGTCAATGGCGTCTATCTCTGGAACTGGTGGAGAAGCAATCAATCCCCAGGGCCATGGACATCCTGGGGAGATACGACGTCTGGGTGGACGACCACGGCAACCTGATGGGGTTTGACCGGAAGGAGTTGCGCAAGAGAGGCGACACCGGCCAAACGGCACCGGCCTGAGCGGAGGATCACCGGTTCTCGGCATCGAAGCGCCCGTGGTCAGGGAGATGGTGGGGAACGCTTGTCGCGGGCACTGCGGCCGCCCGGGTACGGGACCGTCAGTGCCCGCGACAGGTGTCTTTCGCATAGCATGGATACGGGGCACAGAGTGGACGTGCGTACTACGTCCCGCCGTCAGGGGTGGTCAAACTCGTGGTAAGTCCCGGCCGGCCAGGCATAATCTTGACCACTTATAACTTCCTGGAGCAAACCAGGCGTTGCCTGTCCAGCCTGAGGAGAGCAACCACCACACCGTACCTGCTCATAGCGGTGGATGCCAATTCCCAGGACGGTACACCACAGCACCTGCAGGCACAGGGCATACCGGTAATCCGTAATAATGAAGAGATCTCCCTGAGCGTTGCCCTGAATCAGGGGATTAGGTTCCTGCTTTCTCAGGCCAGTGTGTCTCACATAGCCTGGATACACAACGACATGCTGTTCTTTCGGGGGTGGCTGGAAGGCCTGCTCCAGGTGCTGGCAGCTCATCCTGAAGTGGGCAAACTTGCTCCGTACAACCTGACCGGTGAACCAGGCCAGTATACGGATGAGAAGGTGGAAACCTTCACGACTGCCCATGCCGGTCGGTTGCAGCCGGGAAATGGGTGTCCCTGGATCATGCCCAGACACGTGGTGGAAGAGGTAGGGCTGTTCGACGAGGGATACCTGCGGTGCGGGGGGTACGAGGACTGGGATTACAATAACCGGGTGCTGGAACGGGGGTACCAGGTGGCGATCACGTGGGCCAGTGCGGTGTGGCACCAGGGCATGGGCACGAGACGTTACGTCGACCAGAAGGGAGCCGATCGGTACAACGCCGCGTATTACGAACGCAAGTGGGGGCGCGGGCCGCGCGTGTGAGGAGTCCCGCCCGGGGTTGTGACAATAGAACCAACACAGGCGCCGGGAGCGCACGTCAGCCGCTGCAGACCCACTGGGCGATCAGCCTCCAGCAGGATTTGGGTTTAAAGCGACGAATAAAACAATAGCGTGGCTAAACTGCCGCTTTTGCTTTGGAGGGAACGATGTTAAGTGTGGCGGCGGGAGGAGCCCGATTTTCCGATTTCGCATTCCGTCCGTCGCGGTGATTGTCGGCGGGGAGGCGTGACGTTTTGAAGAACGAGGCGTTCGCAGTCCCGCCCGGCCAACGCGCCGGGCGCGAAGATATTCGCAATGGTCAGGGGGCAGAGGCATGAAGTTGTTCATATCGGTCGATCTGGAAGGCATCACGGGCGTCACAGGCACAGAGTACCTGCTCCCGGAGGGGAGGTACTATGACCGGGCGAGGCGCCTCATGGCACGGGACGTGGGTGCCGTGGTTGCAGCCGCCCGCGAAGCGGGATGGGAAGTAACGGTGAACGATTCTCACAACCTTATGACCAACCTGCCCATAGAGGAACTTGACCCAGGCGTGGAGCTGATATCGGGGCCTACCAAGCCGTTGTCCATGATGCAGGGCGTCGAGGGGCACGAGGCCGCCATGCTGATAGGATACCACGCCCGCATGGGCACCACGGGGGCAGTTATGGACCATACTTACTACGGATCCCTGGTGAGCAGAGTGTGGCTTAACGGCAGGGAAGTGGGCGAAGTGGGCATTAACGCCGCCATTGCCGGGTACTTCGGGGTTCCCGTCATCCTGGTGAGCGGGGACCGGGCGGTTTGCGAGGAGGCGCGCGGCCTGCTGGGGGAGGTGGAGACCGTGGCCGTCAAGGAGGCTTACGGCCGCAATACGGCGCGGTGCCTTCCGCCCGCGGTCACCACAGCGATGCTTACAGAGGGCGCGAAAAGGGCGCTGGGCCGGGTGGGGACGGCGCGGCCTTTCCTGGTGGACCCGCCCGTGCGCTTCGAGGTGGAGTTCCTCACCTCGCAGATGGCCGACCAGGCTTCCGTCTACCCGTTCTCAGAACGCAAGGGCAGGGTAATCGGGGTGGAGGGAGCCGACATGGTGCAGGCTTTCCGGGCCTTCCTCACGGTGCTGGCGCTGGGCCGTGCCCCGCTGTTGTGATGACGGGGAGAAACCTGCACCCGGCCGCCCGGGTGGAGAAGCCTGGTCGGCGGACGCAACGGGGAGGTGGGATCGGGGAAAAACGACGATAATGGCGGGAGCGGCAGCGAAAGCGTAACTCCAAGCTAAGGAGAGGGGGACGTGATCGTGAGGAAGAGCAAGAGGCCGTTAGTTGCCCTGGTAGCTCTACTTGTGGTGGGGCTCCTGGGCACTTCGTGTGCCGGCAAGAAGGCCGAGGCCCCGCTCAAGCCCGCCGGAGTGCCGCAGGATACCCTGGTGATCGGGGTAGCCGAGGATGCAGATAACCTCGACCCGGCCGTAACGGTGACGAACAATTCCTGGGCCATCACCTACCCGTGCTACCAGCGGCTCATGCGGTACAAGGTGGTCAATGGTCAGGGTTCCACCGAGGTAGAGGGTGACCTGGCCGAATCGTGGGAAGTGTCACCCGATGGGCTGGTCTGGACGTTCAAGCTGAAGCAGGGTTCCAAGTTCGACGACGGTACACCCGTGGATGCCAAAGCAGTCAAGTTCACCTTTGACAGGTTGCGCGCCGTGGGCAAAGGGCCTTTCGATGCCTTCCCCACCCTGGAGTCCGTCGAAGTGGTGGGTGATTACACGGTGAGGTTCAAGCTGAACGCGCCCTTCCCCCCGTTCATCTATACCCTGGCCAACAACGGAGCATCGATAGTGAATCCGAAGGTTATGGAGCGTGAACAGAACGGGGACAAGGGGCAGGCGTATCTGGCCGAGCACACCATGGGCAGTGGGCCTTACCGTCTGGTGGAGTGGGCGAAAGACCAGTACTTCAAGCTGGAGTTAAACCCGCATTATAATGGGCCGCGGCCAAAGTTCGCCACCGTGATGTTCAAGATCATCAAGGACCCCTCGGCCCGCAGGTTGCAACTGGAACGGGGAGACCTGGATATCGCCGAGGAGTTGTCGGTGGATCAGCTGGAGGAACTGAAGAAGAACCCCGATGTGGACGTGCGGGAGTTCCCCAGTCTCTCGGTAGTGTATGTTTACCTTAACTGCCAGCGTAGACCCCTGGACAACCCCAAGTTCCGCCAGGCCCTTTCGTACGCAACCGACTATGAAGGGATCATCAAGGGTGTGATGCTGGGCAAGGCGGTGCAGATGCGCGGGCCTGTTCCCAAGGGAATGTGGGGTCACGTACCCGATATGTTCCAGTACAAGATGGACCTCGACAAGGCCAAGCAGCTCCTGGCGGAGTCGGGGGTGAAGACACCGGTGACCCTGGGGTACCTCTACGCTGACCGGGACCCCACCTGGGAGCCCATTGGCCTGTCGCTGCAATCCACGTTCGGCCAGTTGGGCATCAAGGTGGAGATGCAGAAGCTCGCCTATGCCACCATGAGGGATAAGCTGGACCGGGGTGATTTCGACCTGGCGGTGGGCAACTGGACCCCGGACTTCGCCGACCCGTACATGTTCATGAACTACTGGTTCGACTCCGAATTCTTCGGCCTGGCCGGGAACCGGTCGTTTTACAAGAACCCCAGGGTAGACGAACTCATCAGGCAGGCTGCCCGGATAACCGACCAGGCTGAGCGGGAGAAGCTGTACCGCCAGGCCCAGGAGATTATCATACAGGAAGCGCCGTACATCTTCCTCTTCCAGCGGAACTACATGGTCGCCTTCCGCAAGAACGTCAAGGGCTACGTATTCCAGCCCATGTTGCTGAACATTTTCAATACGCCCGACATGAGTAAGGAGTAGCCGAGTATGGGCTTCGGCCAACTGATCGCCAGGAGGATGCTCTTGCTCCTCCTGGTGCTTTTTGGCGTAACAGTGGTAACGTTCTCGGTTTCTCACCTGGTCCCGGGAGACCCCGCCCGTATGCTGGTGGGTCAGCGGGCAAGTCAGGAAGTGGTAGAGCAGATGCGCCACCAGCTGGGGCTGGATCGGCCGATCTGGGAGCAATACTTGCGATACATGAGGAACCTGATGCAGGGCGACCTGGGCATTTCCATCCGTACCCAGCGCCCGGTGGTCGAGGATCTGGTGATCTTCTTTCCGGCCACGCTCGAGTTGGCCCTCACCGCCATGTTCCTGGCGGTCGCGGTCGGTATACCTCTGGGCATTGTTTCCGCCACCCGTAAGGACACGGTGGCCGACCACGTGAGCCGGGTGCTCTCGGTTGCCGGTGTGTCCACGCCCCTGTTCTGGCTTGGGTTGGTTGCCCTCCTCGTCCTGTACGGCCGGCTGGGCTGGCTGCCCGGGTCCGGGAGGTTGGACCCCTTCATCGTTCCGCCGCCACGGCTCACGGGCTTTCTCCTGCTTGACAGCCTGCTGGCAGGGCGCCCGGACGCGTTCTGGAGTACCGTGCGGCACCTCGTACTCCCTGCCCTCTGCCTGTCCTATGTTCACCTAGCCGTAGTCACCCGGCAGGTCCGGGCCAGTATGCTGGAAGTGTTGTCCCAGGATTACATCAGGACAGCGTTGGCCAACGGCATCCCTGGCCGATCCGTAATTTACCGCCATGCCCTCAGGAATGCGCTGATCCCCACCGTTACCGTGGTGGGACTGGCCGTGGGCGACCTCCTGGGTGGTGCCATCCTGACAGAAACCATATTTGCGTGGCCGGGCATGGGGAGTTACGTGGTTGACTCCATCAACTTCCTGGACTTTCCCGCCATCATGGGGTTTACGGTGTTTATCGCGGTGGGATACGTGCTCATCAACCTGGTGGTGGACCTGACCTACATGTGGCTGGATCCCCGGATCAGGGCCGTGGGTTAAGGGGGTGCTGGTGATGGGGACCCGAGGTGGCTGGCGGTATAGCTGGTACCTGTTGCGGCGTAATCCCCTAGCCCTGGTGGGGACTGGTGTGGTTCTGGCGGTGATAACCGTGGCCGCTTTTGCCCCCAGGCTGGCTCCGTACCCGCCGGACGAGGTCGTTTTCGCCTCCCGGCTCCTTCCTCCCGGCCCCCAGCACTGGTTTGGGACCGACGAGCTGGGCCGGGACATCTTGAGCCGGGTGATCTGGGGGAGTCGCGCCTCAGTGGGGGCGGGGTTTTTCATCGTGGCGGTGGCATTGGGCGGAGGTCTCCTGGTGGGAAGCGTGTCGGGATACTTCGGGGGTCGCCTGGATACGGTCATCATGCGCCTGATGGACATCATCCTGAGCTTCCCGTCGCTGATCCTGGCCATGGCCCTGGCGGCTGCTCTGGGCCCGAACCTTGGCAACGCCATGCTGGCGGTGGCGTTCGTGCGCATACCCGTGTACGTCCGCCTGGTGCGCGGCCAGAGCCTGCAGGTGCGGGAAAGGGAATTCGTTAAGGGTGCCCGTTGCTTTGGGGCTTCCAACCTGTGGATTATCCTCCGTCATGTTATCCCCAACTCCATCTCCCCGGTGCTGGTGCAGGCGACCCTGGACGTCGGTAATGCCATCCTGACCGCATCTGCGCTCAGCTTCCTGGGCCTTGGTGCTCAGCCTCCCCAGGCCGAGTGGGGGGCCATGGTGGCCAGCGGGAGGCGTTTCATTCTGGACCAGTGGTGGTACCCGACCTTTCCGGGGCTGGCCATCTTCATCACGGCGATGGGTTTCAACCTGTGCGGGGACGGGCTCCGCGACCTGTTCGATCCCCGCACGCGGACTCAATGACGAAGGGGCCGCATTGGGGGGCACAGCATGGATCTCCTTGCGATCCGTGAGTTGAGGCTTGAGTTTCCCACCTTCTGGGGACCCGTCCGGGCCCTGGACGGTGTTAACCTCTCCGTGGGTCGCGGCGAGGTGGTCGGCCTGGTGGGAGAGTCGGGGTGCGGCAAGAGCGTGACCGCCCTTTCGGTGCTCGGGCTCATCCCGCCCGCGGCCAGGAAGACGATGAAGGGGAGAATAGAGTTCGCGGGCCAGGATCTCCTCCGGTTACGGCCGCGGGAACTGGAGAAGATCCGCGGGGGCCGGATCGGCATGATATTTCAGGAACCCATGACCTCGCTCAATCCCACCATAAAGGTTGGGGCTCAGATCGCTGAGGTCGTGCGGATCCACCAGGGGTTGAGCGCGAAGGCGGCCTGGGCCAGGGCCGTCGAGCTACTCGGGGATATGCGGGTGCCTGACCCGGAACGCGTAGCAAGCCAGTACCCCCACGAGCTGAGCGGCGGGATGCGACAGCGGGCGATGATCGCCATGGCCCTGTCGTGCGGGCCCGACCTGCTGATCGCCGACGAACCCACCACTGCCCTGGACGTTACCGTCCAGGCCCAGGTCCTGAGGCTACTGTGGGAAAAGGTGCGGCGCATGGGGACGGCGGTTCTCTTCGTCACCCATGACCTGGGGGTGGTGGCTGGGGTGTGCCACCGGGTAGCAGTGATGTACGCCGGCGCGGTGGTCGAGAGCGGCCCCACACCCCTTTTGCTGGACGATCCGCTTCATCCTTACACCCGCGCCCTCCTCGACAGTTTGCCGGACCGGTTTTCCCCCGACCAGCCCCTGCGCACCATTCCGGGTTCGGTCCCTAACCTGCTGCGTCCCCCGGCGGGCTGCCGGTTTCACCCCCGCTGTCCTGAGGCCGTGGAGGTGTGTGGCCACGCCAGGCCGCCAGACAGGGTCCTCCCGGGGGGGCGGATGCTTTCGTGCTGGCGAGGGTCGGGTTCCAGGGCATCCGCTACTGAAGATGCACCTGTTCGCACGAGGGAGGGGAAGGCATGATGGCCCCGGGGGCAGGGGAGAGGGTCAGGGCGGCTCAGGGGTGCCACACCGGTTCAGCGCACCCGGGCTCTGAATTTAGCGTTGCCGAGGTACTGAGCGTCCAGGACCTGCGCAAGTGGTTTCCGGTGGCTTCGGACCTGTTCGGTCGGCCCCGGGTGTGGGTGCGCGCCGTGGACGGCGTTACCCTGAGCATTCGCCGGGGGGAGACCTTGGGATTGGTGGGCGAGTCGGGGTGCGGCAAGTCTACGCTGGGCCAGGTCGTGGTGGGGCTGGAACCCCCTACCTCGGGGTGTGTGCTGTTAGGGCAGGTGCTGTCGGGATCGGCCGGCGTTACCCGCGAGGTGCGCCGGAAAGTGCAAATTGTGTTCCAGGATCCCCAGGCTTCTCTCGATCCGCGCATGACCGTGGAGGCCATCGTAGGCGAACCGCTCTACGTAGCCGGCTGGCGCGGCCAGCGTCTCCGGGAGAGAGTGGTCGAACTCCTCGGCATGGTCGGCCTCGGTGCGGAAACCCTGGGTCGCTATCCGCACGAGTTTTCCGGTGGGCAGAGGCAGCGCATCGCCATCGCCAGGGCCCTGGCCCTCGAGCCCGAGCTGCTGGTTCTTGACGAGCCTACCTCGGCCCTGGACGTGTCGGTGCAGGCGCAGGTGCTCAATCTCCTGAAGGAACTCCAGAAGAAGCTGGGCCTGGCCTACCTTTTCATATCCCACAACATGAGCGTGGTGCGGTACATGAGTGACAGGGTCGCCGTCATGTACCTGGGCAAGGTGGTCGAGGTAGGGCCCTGCCGGGTGGTCCTGGCCGCCCCGCAGCATCCTTACACGCGGGCTTTGATGCGCGCCGTCCCAACCGTCACCGGAGGGACGGCGTGGCTGCAAACCCCTCTTCTGGAAGGAGATGTGCCATCTCCCACCAGACCTCCTGCGGGTTGCCGGTTTCATCCCCGCTGCGCCCGGGCCACGGATCGCTGCGCCAAAGAGGAGCCTATCCTGGCTCCCGTACCCTGCGGCCCGGGGCGGACGACGGTCGACGCAGACGGGCACCTGGTGGCCTGTCATCTGGCGGGCGGATGTGATTCGATGGCCAGAGGAGAGACGTGTTTCGTCCCGCATTGATTGAGCCTGACGAGTTCGAGGTGGCTCTTTGAGTAGGCCGGGGCTGTGGCGGGTGATGCTGGGCATCGCATCGCGCTGTACTCCCAAGCAACTGACCATCACGGCCTCAGAGTGAGGTTATTTTTGCTATGATGGCAGTAGCGCAGGGCAGGGAGGAGATGATCATGGCTTCCATATGCGAGTGCGACCTGCCGGGGATCGGCCGCAAGTTCCAGATCCAGACCCGCACCGGGGACAAGCTGGTGGTGGTTATCCACGACGATGGCAGGCGAGAAATGTATCATTTCAGTTCGGGCGATCCCGAACAGGCCGTATCAGTGGTGACCCTGGACGACGAGGAGGCTCGGGCTGTGGCGGGGATACTGGGAGGCCTCACCTATCGACCCAGAGCTCTCGAGGACGTGGAGATCACCTTTGACCAGATGGTGGTGGAGTGGTACAGGGTGGGGCCGGGAGCGGCCGCGGTGGGCAAGACCATCGGGGAGCTTGACGTGCGCCAGAGCACGGGTGCCACCGTAATCGCCATCATCGAGCCGGACCGCACCAAGAAGCTCAACCCGGGACCCGAGCAGGTGGTCAGGGAGGGGTCGACCCTCCTGGTCATGGGTGACCGGAAACAGGTGGAGGCGGTGAAGAAGCTCGTCCTGGCCGGGAGGTGAGCGATGGAAAACGTAGTCCTGGAGCTGGGGCTGGCCGTGAGCCTCATAACCCTGGCCGGCCTCCTGGGTGCCCGACTGCGTCTGTCGATCGTGCCCTTTGCGATCCTGGCCGGCCTGGCGGTCGGTCCCCACGCTCCCCGGTTCGGCGTGTTTGATTTCCGGTTCATCCAGAGCGGCTCGATCATCGAGGTGATGGGGCGGCTGGGGGTCCTGTTTCTCCTCCTGTTCCTGGGCCTGGAGTTTTCCATGGTGCGCCTGCTGCGGGCGCGAAGGTCTATTCTGGCCAGCGGGCTGGTATACACCCTGATCAATCTCCCCCTGGGCCTGCTAGTTCCCTGGTGGATGCGCTGGCCCTTGCGGGAGACCCTGACGGCCGCGGGGGTTACGATCGTCTCGTCCAGCGCCATCGTCACCAAGATGGTAGTGGACCTCAGGCGGACCGCCAACCCGGAGACGGAAATCATCCTCGGGCTCATGCTGTTTCAGGACCTGTTCATCGTGCTGTATCTTGCCCTGGTGTCGGGACTGATCGGGGCGGGGCAGGCTTCTCCACTGAAGACGCTCAGCCATGTGGGGGTTGCCCTCGCCTTTGTGCTGGGTTTCCTTACTCTGGGGCGCCGGCTGGCGTTTCGCCTGAACCACGGGCTGGCCGTACTCTCGGAAGAGTTGTTGCTGGTGGGGTTGTTTGCCGGGCTCACCCTGGTGGCTGGCCTGGCGGAAAGAGTGCACGTGTCTTCGGCCGTGGGCGCCCTCTTGGTCGGCCTGGTGCTCGCCGAAACGGAGCACGCCCGTCGCATCGCCCAGATGGTGGTGCCTTTCCGGGACTTCTTCGGCGCCCTGTTTTTCTTCAGCTTCGGCCTTGGCATCGATCCCCTTGCTCTGGGTGGGGCCACGGGGCCGGCCCTGGCCGCGGTAGTGCTCACCGTAATCGGCAACCTTGCGGCGGGAATGCTGGCCGGGCGGATGGCCCGGCTATCGCCGCGAGCCTCCGCCAATATCGGGTTAACGATCCTCTCGCGCGGAGAGTTCTCGATCATCGTGGCCGGGCTTGCCAAGACCGGCGGGCTGCTCCCCGTCCTGCAGCCTTTTGCGGCGGTCTATGTGCTCGTTCTGGCTGTGCTGGGTCCGGTACTGACCAAGGGTTCCACCCAGATTTACGCCTTCCTGAGCCGGGTCACTGGAAGACTCGCAGGTACCGGAGCTCGGGGCCGGGCGGCCGCAAGATTCGCATTCCGGCGGCGCGGATGACCAGGAGCGCATCCAGTACCTCGGGGGGGCCAGCTCTGCCGGATGCAGGACCGCGCGACTGGATGGAACTATACGGGAGGAACTATACGGGAGGATCGAGCCCCTGAGCAGCGTGAGCCAGTTGGTGAACCGGTTGGCGCCCGGGTTCATCGAGAAGGCGGATGAACCGTATCGTGCCGGGGTCGACCTGCATGCCCTCGCCTTATCAATCTCAGCATGGCAGAGGGGGCCCCGAAGGCCGGCGACCTCGAACTGTCCAGGAAATACCTGGATTGCGCCATGCGTTTCCGCGTTCTGGGGAATGACTCCATGAACGCGGCGTATCAGGTGTTTCCGTCGGCGGTCGAGGGTGATGAATCCAGGGAGGTGAAAACAGCCTAAAGAGCGAGCCAGGGTCCGCCACGAAAATCCACGACGTTTAGGACAACCCCCTGCTCCACCAGCGCAAGGACGACGGGTTTGAGGTTGGCCAGCACCTGCCCGATTTCAAGATTCCTCTGTCAACGGACTGAGAAAATGTCACCCCAATTAACGTTCAACCGGACTGAGGAAATGTCCCCTTCCTGAGGTTGTGGCCCTGGATCATCATGTCTCAGCATACACCGTCTCCCAGAAAGGATCTTTG
>JBFLXJ010000019.1 GCA_040757085.1 Bacillota bacterium
AAGCCGCCCACCAGAAGGCAAACTTCAGCTTCTCCCGGGGGCGGGCCTCGCCGCCCGTCCCGCCCACGGCGTCCCCGGGCCGGTCCACCGCGTTCTGCTCACTCACCGCCCTCACCTCCTGCCGCCAGAGGGAGCTCGGGAAATCGGTTACGGGTTCCAGGGAAGGGCCCGAGCTTCTTGATCTCCTCCACCATTTCCGTTACCACCTGCACCAGCTTCTGGCCCTCGTTAGCCGAGATCCAGGCCAGGCGGAAGCGGGAGGGGTGGATGCCGAACTGGGCCAGGGTGCGCTCCAGGAGGGGTACCCGGCGCAGGGTCTTGTAGTTGCCCTGCTGGTAGTGGCAGTCGCCGGGGTGGCAGCCGGCCACCAGGACGCCGTCCGCCCCGCAGGCGAACGCCTTGAGCACCATGGTGGGTTCCACGCGGCCCGAGCACATCACCCGCACGATGCGCAGGTTGGCCGGGTACTTCAGGCGGGAAACGCCGGCCAGGTCGGCTCCCGCGTAGGAGCACCAGTTGCAGAAAAACCCGAGTATCTTGGGCTCGAACTCTGCGGCCGTCATACCGAGAGCACCTCCTCGATCTGGGCCAGTACCTGGGGCGTCCGGAAGTGGCTCACCGACAGGGCACCGGACGGGCAGGCGGCGACGCAGGTGCCGCACCCCTTGCACAGGGCCTCGTTGACCTGGACCACCTTGAATCCCTCATGGTAGGAGATGGCGTTGTACGGGCACACGGGTAGGCAGGCGCGGCAACCCGAGCAGATTTCCTCTGCCACCTGGGCCACCACGGGCGAGATGGTCACCCGTCCGGCCGAGAGCAACCTGAGCACCTCGGCGGCCGCTCCCGCACCCTGGGCCACGGCGTAGGGGATGTCCTTGGGACCCTGGCAGGCGCCGGCGATGAATACCCCGTCGGTGGCGGTCTTGAGGGGTTCCAGCTTGGCGTGGGCCTCCAGGAAGAATCCGTCGGGAGAACGCTGGATGCCGAAAACCTGGCTTACGCGGGCGGCCCCGGGCCGCGGCTCCATGGCCGGGGACAGGATCACCATGTCCACGGGGATCTCGCGGTACTTGCCCAGTAGGGTGTCCTCGCACTGCACCACCAGCCGTCCGTCTTTGCTCGCCACCTCGGCGCCCTTACCGCGGATGAAGTACACGCCTTCGTTCTGCACCCGGTTGTAGAACTCTTCGTAGGCCTTGCCGAAAGCGCGGATGTCGATGTAGAAGTTGTATACGTTGGCGCCGGTCTTCTCCTTTGCCAGGTGGGCCAGCTTAAGGCTGTACATGCAGCACACATTGGAGCAGTACTCGTGGTAGTTCTGGTCGCGGCTGCCGATGCAGTGCAGGATGGCCACCGCGCGGGGCGTGCTGCCGTCCTGAAGCTGGACGTGCCCGCCCGTGGGCCCGGAAGCGTTGATCATGCGCTCGAACTGGAGGGCGGTGAGCACGTTGGGGTAGCGGCCGTAACCCCAGGGGCCCCGGCTGGGATCGAAGAGGGTGTACCCCGTGGCCACGATGATGGCCCCGAAGGTTTCCTCCACCAATTCGTCCTGCTGGCCAAAGTCGATGGCCCCGGTGGGGCACAGCTTCTGGCAGGCGCCACACTTGCCGCTCTGGAACCTGACGCAGCGCTCCCGGTCGATGACGGGCTTGTTGGGAACCGCCTGCGGGAAGGGGATGTAGATGAGCTTGCGCTTGCCCAGGCCCTCGTCGAATTCGTTGGGTGCGGTGTAGGGGCACTTGGACCAGCACGTGCCGCAGCCGGTGCACTTTTGCATGTCCACGGAACGGGCCTTGTGGCGGATGGTGACCCGGAAATTTCCCACGAACCCGTCCACCTTTTCCACTTCCGAGTAGGTATGGAGGACGATGTTGGGGTGCTGGGCCACGGCCACCATCTTGGGGGTGAGGATGCAGGCGGAGCAGTCCAGGGTGGGGAAGGTCTTGTCCAGCTTGGCCATCTGGCCACCAATGGAGGGTTCCTTCTCCACCAGGTGGACCCGGAAGCCGCCATCGGCGATCTTCAGGGCCGCCTCGATGCCGGCGATGCCGCCCCCCACCACCAGGGCTTGCGGGGTGACGTCGGCGTACCGCTCCTCCAGGGGCTCGTGCAGGGCCACCCGGCGCACTGCCCCCGCCACCAGGGCCTTGGCCTTGCGGGTGGCGGCGGGCATGTCCGTCGTCACCCATGAGCAGTGCTCCCGGATGTTGGCCATCTCCAGCAGGTAGCCGTTGAGGTGCGCGCTCTCCAGTGCCCTGCGGAAGGTGGGTTCGTGCATGCGGGGGGAGCAGGAGGCCACCACCACCCGGTCCAGGCCCAGGTCGGTGATGTCCTTGCGGATGAGGTCCTGGCCCGGATCGGAGCACATGTACTGGTAATCCCGTGCCACCACCACGCCGGGGAGGGCAGCGGCGAATTCCCGTACCGCCGCCACATCCACCGTACCGGCTATGTTGGTGCCGCAGTGGCAAACGTATACACCTATCCTGGCCAAAGTGCCACCTCCTTTACCTCAGGCCCAGCACCCGGTCGGCGGGCACGAAGCTCTGTCCGATGGCCAGGTCATTGCGGTCGAGTCCCAGGGCCAGGCCTACCACCTGGGTGAAGTACAGGACGGGCGTGTCGTGGTAGGTCCCGAAGCGGGCGCGCAGCTTGGCCCGGTAAGCGTCCAGATTGAGCTGGCACAGGGGACAGGCGGCCACGATCACGTGAGCACCGCGTTCCCGGGCCTCCTCCAGGATCTCGAAGGTGAGGCGCAAGGCAACCTCCTCTTTGGTGTTCATGAAGGAGCCGCCGCAGCACTTGGTCTTGCGTTCGAAGGGAAGTACCTCTGCCCCCAGGACGCAGAGCAGTTCGTCCAGGGAAGTGGGGTTCTCCGGATCCTCGTACGGATTGCGGGGGCGGGACAGGAGGCAGCCGTAATAGGGGACCACCTTGAGGCCGTCCAGGGGCCGGCGCACGTGCTCCTCCACCCGGGGAAGTCCCAGGTCGCGGGTGAGGATGTGGACACCGTGCTTTACCGCGATCTCCCCTTCCAGGTGGCGGTCGACCGCGTCCAGCACACGCTGAAGGCGGTCGCGGACGCGCCTTTCCTCCCGGTAGGCTTCCAGGGTGGGGGCCAGGTTGGCGTAGCAGGCGTTGCAGGTTACGGCCAGATCCAGGCCGGTGGATTCCGCCAGGGCCAGGTTGCGGGCGCAGAGGGCCATCCCCAGCAGGGGGTCCACGTTGGAGACCGCGGTGGAACCGCAGCAGCACCAGTCGGGTACCTCTTCCAGTTCGATCCCCAGTGCCTGGAAGGTGGCGTAAGTGGAGCGGGTGTAGTCCCGGGCGGAGGCGTGAGCCGTACAACCAGGGTAGAAGGCGTAGCGCAGCCGGTTCACCTGACCACCACCTCTTGCCCTGTGGCCCGCGGTTCCGATTGTGCCCTCACGCCCACCTCGCGGGCGCCCGCGCTCTCGGACGTGCGCACACGTTCCACCGCTTCCATGAGCCGCCGCACCTCGCCGAGACTGCGGGTGCGGTCGGGCAGGGGTGCCATCCGCCCCCGGCGCACCAGTCCGAGGGCCATGGGCATCATGCCCAGCACCCGCGTGGGTCGCGTCCGCAGGGCATAGGCGGCGACCAGGGTGGGCTCGTGTACCCGCCCGAACATGCGCAGAACCCGCAGGAAGCTGTCGTAGAAGGCGGGGGCGTCCTCGCGCGGGTTGACATAGCCAGCCCGCAGGGCCAGGGACTTCAGGGTCATCATCACCCGGGTCACCTGTATCCCCCGCGGGCACCGCACCGTGCAGGAATAGCAGGAGGCGCAGTACCAGATGGCCTTGCTGGCCAGTACCTGCTCCCTGAGCCCGGTGCGCACCATCTCCATGATGCGGCGCGGGGTGTAGTCCATCTGCTCAGCGAACTGGCAGGAACCGGAACACGTGCCGCACTGCATGCATGCCCAGACGGACTGACCCGAGATATCCTCGACTTCCGCGGGGAAATACGGGTTACGGATTTCCTCGGGGAGCAGTTCGCGCTGGGTTACCACCGGCTCGATGGCTACCACCATCCTTCATTCCTCCCTCTGGCGGGGATCCGCGTATTGGGCTGCCAACTGTGCCTCGATCCACTGGCACCAGGCATCGACTCCCTCGCCCGTACGAGCGGAAACCGGGAATACTGTCGCCCCCGGTGCACATTGCTCCAGCACTTTCTGGAATTCTTCGAGGGTGAGGTCAAGGTGGGGCAGGAGGTCCACCTTGTTGAGGATGACCGCGTGGGCTTTCTGGAAAGCCAGGGGGTACTTCTCCGGCTTGTCGGGACCTTCGGTGACCGAGAACACAACCACGGTGCGGTCGGTCCCGATGTCGAACTCGGCGGGGCACACCAGGTTGCCCACGTTTTCCACGAAGAGGAGGCGTCCGGCTCCCGGCAGGTCCTCGAGGGCCCTGGCCACCATGCTGGCATCCAAATGGCAGGCTCCGCCGGTGTTCAGCTGCACCACCGGTACGCCCAGGGCGGAGATGCGTTCCCCGTCCCGGGTGGTGGCGATGTCGCCCTCCACCACCGCGCAGCCGTACCGCGGGTGGAGGCGGGGCAGAGTGGCTTCCAGCAGGGCGGTCTTCCCGGCGCCGGGCGAACCCATGATGTTGAGGGCCAGCACTCCCCGCTGGCGGAACAAGGCCCGGTTGGCTGCCGCCACCCGGTCACTGGCCGCCAGCAGATCCTTAGCCAGAATCACTTTCATGGCGAACCGTCTCCTTCCAGGTAATCCATCCGCAGCTCCAGGCCACTTTCCAGGCGGGGGTGGCCGGCGCTGCACCCCGGGCAGCGGGGGAGTGGCTCCGGGTACTGGGTCCCGCAGTGCGGACAGGCCCACCGCGCCGGCACCTCCTGGATTTCGAGCCGGGCTTCCTCGAGGGGCGGGAAGCGCCCCCGGCACGCCTCCCAGGCAAAGCGCAGGGCGTCCTGGCAGGCGGCCAGTTCCCCCACCGTGATGTGGACTGCGGTTACTCTGCGCATCCGGTGAGAGGCAGCGGCCTGCTGGCAGGCCTTGAGGATTTCTTCTACCAGTGCGAGTTCGTGCACGGTTTCACTTGCCCGTCAAGATGATACAAAATGGTGACAGCAATTGCCTTGTCAGTTCGTTGCGGCTTCATTGCACAAAATGACACAAACCCGGCCCGGGGACCTGGCCTGCCCCCGGCGACTATGTGATCACGCTAACATGGTTGCCTGCCCACGGGTTGACTGTCAGGATGGTAGTCAGAAGTAACCCAACGCCAGGAGGGTGCTCAGGATTGCCAGGTAGGGGCTGGAATACTTGAAGAGCAACCACACCCGCCTTTCCGTCGGGCGCAGCATGACGGCGAGAGCGAGGACGAGCAGACCTGCCTGTACCGCCACCGCGCTCACCAGGAATGGCAGACCTACCCGAACGGAAGAAATGAGCAGAGCGGAGAAGCCGAGGAGCAGGAAGCTGGCGGCCGCCAGGCAGCGGGAACTCACCTCCACGGAGAACACCGCCGGGAGCATCGGTACTCCTGCCCGCCGGTAGTCGTCCCGGTACCTCAGGGCCAGGCTCCAGATGTGGAGCGGCGTCCACACGACCACCAGCGCGCAGAGGAGCAGGCCGGCGGGATCGACGAAACGGCCTGTTATGGCGCTCGAGGCTACCAGGGCGGTGAACCCTCCCGAGGGAGCACCGGCCAGGACGTTCCAGATGCTGCGTCTCTTCAACCACAGGCTGTAAACCAGGATGTTGTCCACCAGGCCGAGCACCAGCCAGAACGTGCTCCAGGGGTGGCCGGTGGCCAGGGAAGCGGCCACGCCCGCCAGGGCCAGTCCCAGGCCCAGGTGCAGGGCTTTTTCGGGCGGCCGGATGCGTCCTTGCGGGATGGGGCGGTGCATCGTGCGCACCATGACCCGGTCGAGATCCCGGTCCAGGTAGCAGGTTATGGCGTTGGCCCCCATGGATGCCAGGGTGACTGCCAGGACGCCCAGCAGCAGTCCCACCCCGTAGCGGGGGGCGGGTTCCCCCAGGGAAGTGAGCCATCCCGACACCAGGGCCACATATACCAGGAGGATCACCAGCCGGGGCTTGGTTACCGCCAGATAAGCACGCACCGATGACACTCCTCCCTGCTACCCCGCGGACCCGGATCATCTGCTTTCCCCATGTCCGTGCGGACGGATCCGGGTCGCCTGAGATCCCGCACGGCTGAAGCTACTTTAATCATTTCGATACCGGGACTGTGGCAACCTTCCTGTGAGGTTAGCTGGAAGGCGGCAATCCATGGTATATTTGGTAGGAGACCATGACCGGAGGGGGCGAGGAATGTGGATGCCATGTGGGGTAATCTGCTCTGGATATTTTTCCTGATATGGGGCCTGCTCCTCCCCGTGATGTCGCGCCGGCGCCTTGACCTGGTGCGGGCCCAGACCATCTACCGGCTGCAACAGAAGCGGAAGACCAGGGTGATATCCCTCATCCACCGCCAGGAGGCGGTGAGCTTCCTGGGCATCCCCCTGGCCCGCTATATCGATATCGAGGACTCCGAGCAGGTGCTGCGGGCGATCCGTCTCACTCCCCCGGACGTGCCCATCGACCTCATCCTCCACACTCCGGGAGGACTGGTGCTGGCCGCAGAGCAGATCGCCCGCGCCCTGAGCCGCCATCCCGCCAAGGTGACGGTGATGATCCCCCACTACGCCATGTCTGGCGGTACTCTTTTGGCCCTGGCGGCCGACGAGATCCTCATGGATCCCAATGCGGTGCTTGGTCCGGTGGATCCCCAGGTGGGCCAGTACCCGGCCGTGTCCATCCTGGCGGCGGTGGAGCAGAAGGGGAAGGAAAAGGCCGATGACCGCACCCTCATCCTGGCCGACATCGCCCGCAAGGCTCTGGCCCAGACCAGGGACACGGTGGTGGACATCCTCCTGGACAAGATGGATCGGGAACGGGCCGAGGTACTTGCGGACATCTTCACCGACGGCAGGTGGACCCACGATTACCCCATCACCTGTGAAACCCTGCAGGGACTGGGTTTGCCCGCCTGCACGGACCTGCCCCCCGAGGTGTACCAGTTGATGGAACTGTACCCACAGCCCGTGCAGAGGAGGCCCTCGGTGCAGTACGTGCCACTGCCCATGGGTGAACCGGTCGAGCGCCGGCGCGCCACCGAGCGCTAGCCGAAAGCATTGACGGCTGGTGGGGCCGTGGTATAATCGGGATCGAAACCAATACAGACGCGATCCCGCTGCGGCTCGCGGGTTCAGGGAAGGGATGAAAGGAGCCGGGACGTTCTGTTCTGGCTCCTTGCCTTTTGCGGCGGGATAGCGGAAGGGGAAGGGAAGAGATGGCGCGGGTTGGCCTCACCTTCAACCTGAAGAAGGCCCGAGACCCCGAGGATGACGAACCTCCGGACGCTCAGGCCGAGTACGATTCTCCTGCTACGGTGATGGCGGTGGCAGACGCGCTCCGCCGGGGAGGACACCAGGTGGTATTCCTGGAAGCGGACGAGTTCCTGCCCGACCGCATCCGCGAGGAAAGCCCGCAGGTGGTGTTCAACCTGGCCGAAGGTTTGCGGGGGGAGAGCCGGGAGTCCCACGTGCCGGCGCTGCTGGAGATGCTGGGTATCCCGTATACAGGCTCAGGGGTACTCAGCCTGGCCCTGTGTTTGGATAAGCCCCTTACGAAGGTGGTGCTGGGACAGTACGGGGTACCGACACCGGCCTTCCGCGTGATAGCCCCGGACGAAGCAATAGACGCCACCGGCCTGCGCTTTCCCTTGTTCGTGAAGCCGGCTCACGAGGGGTCCAGCATGGGGGTGGGGCCGGGGTCAGTGGTGTACGGCGAGACTGACCTGGTGCGTCAGGTGAACCTGGTCCGCGAGCTTTACCGGCAGGAGGCCCTGGTGGAGGAATTCCTCCCCGGTCGGGAGTTCACCGTCGGCCTGGTGGGCAACCGTTGCCTGCACGCCTTTCCCATCATGGAGATCAACTACGATGAGGTGCCGGCCGATCACGGGGCCGTGTACTCCCGTCATTTCAAGGAACACTGGGACGACGACAGGTACTACCTGTGTCCTGCCCCCGTGGATGAGGCATTGCGGGCGGAACTGGTGGAGCTTGCCCGGCGTGCCTTCCGCGCCCTGCGTTGCCGCGATGTGGCCCGGGTGGACCTGCGGCTGGACGCTGCCGGTCGTCCCCAGGTACTGGAGATCAATCCCCTGCCCGGTCTGGCCCCGGGGTTTTCGGATCTGCCCCGCGCGGCGGCGGCAGAGGGATGGACTTACGAGGAACTGGTTAACGGCATTCTGGACGTGGCCCTGTTGCGCCTGGGCATGAGTCACCTGGCCAGCGGGATGCTGGTGGAGAGCAGGATGCTCGCCTGACACGGTTAGCCGGCTCGGGCTGACACGGTAATCCGGTTGTGGTTGGTAGCGGCCCCGACGGTGGATGCCACAGCGTCGGGGCCGATCTTCACACCCGGGATGTCCGCGCTGGATTGATTTACATAAAGGGTTAACTCCCCGGGCGTCGAATAGGAAGGCGGCAAGCAAGGGGCCGTGTGACGGCGGGGAGGGTTGCTTACGCAGCACGGTATACCGGAAGTATGCTCGCAGCAAGGGAAGCAGGGCCCGCGCCGGGCCAGAGGCCCGATCCGGCAGGAAGGAAAGGCCTGGCGGGGGCAGAAGGTGTGGCGGGGGCAAAAAGTGGTGTTGCGGCCGCTCCGGGATGAGGACCGGAAGATGGTCGCGTCTTGGATGCAGGATGCAGAAACTGCCAGGTTGATGGGGACGGGAGTGGGACCGTGGGACTTTCCCCCGCCGGGCTCGGAGTACCTGTGCATGGCTATCAATACCATTTGCGGTCGGCTGATAGGTTACCTGGCACTGCGAGACGTGTCGTGGCGGCTGCGGGAAGCCGAATTGCACATGTGCATCGGGGAGAAGGACTTCTGGGGGCAGGGCATGGGGGCGGATGCCCTGTGCACGTACCTGACCTACATATTCTCCTCCACCCGCCTGCTGCGCGTTTATCTGCGGGTGTACGCCGATAACCTGCGCGCCATCCGCTGCTACCAGAAATGCGGTTTCCGCATCCGGGGCATCCTGCGGGCCGGCCCCCGCCAGGATCGGGGATTCCGTGACCTCCTCCTCATGGAGGTGGGCCGGTCCCAGATCGCGCGTACGGGGACATAGAAAGAGCCACGACGTCTGCAGGTCGGGGAGCCGGCTACCGGTGACGTTCGTGCCCTTCTGTTTCAGCGGCTCGAAGAGAACGGATTCTCCCGCCCCTCTGCAGGCGCCGGCACCGGGGGCACGCGCAGCTTGACGCCCGGCCGGGGAGCCGCGGGGCCCGGTGCCGGGGCACCCGGGTTGAGCTGGAAACCGACCTGGAGGTCAAAACTGACGCCGCCCTCTGCTGGTCCAAGCGTGGTGAGGCTCATGCTGGCGGTGCGAGGGAACACCCGCAGGGCCTGCAGGAATTCGGACACCTGCCGGTAGCCGCCCGTCCCGCTCACCTGTATCGTGAGCACGCCTTTGCCGTCGACCCCGAGGGTCAACTTCAGGAAGGACAGATTCCACGTATCTTCCGCCGACTTGAGGAGCATTACCACATCGGCCGCATCGAAGGGGGTACCCGGATCCACTCCTGCGCTGGCGACTGCTTTCCGCAACTCCTGGAGTCGCTTCTCAAGGGCGGCCTCCTGGCCCTCCAGTTCGCGCAGTCGCCCCACCACTTTCTCTCCCTCCGCGACCTCGAGCCTGAGTGCCTGCAGCCGGGTGACCGCGGGCAGGAACAGGCTTACACCCAGGGCACCGATGATCAGCAGGACCAGTCCTGCCGCCACGATCGTTTTCTCCCTGGGGGTGAGAGGCCTCAGTCTCATGGGCCGGTCCTCCACGCGGCGGTGATGGTGAAGAGCACCAGGCCTTTCTCTGGGGTCCGGGTAACCTCGGCTGCGGAAACCTGGCTGAGGTAGGGGCATTCCTCCAGGGCCCGCACCAGGGCGGCTGTACCGGCCAGGTCGGAGGCCTCACCGGCGAGGCGCAGGACATTGCCGTCCCAGCGCAGTTCCCGCAAAACAACCTGGGGTGGCGTCACACGGGCCAGAAACCACATCAACTCTCCCCAGGGAGGGACTGTCGCGGGCGGGGTGGTCTCCTGACTCAGCAGTTTCTCGAGGCGAGTGATCTCAGCTCTCATTTCGGCCAGACGGCTCAAGCGCGCCCGTTCCGCCTCGACCTGCGCCATTCGCTGCTCCCAGGCCTGCACCTGGTGGCTGAGTTCCACACGCGCCAGTACAAGGCCGGCAAGAAGCAGGCACCCGACCGCGGTCAGAAGAAGGAATCTCCTGCGCCTTTGGGCACGCTCCTTGATTTCCCGCGGCAGCAGGTCAATAGTGTTCAAGCTGTGCTCCCCCGCAAGGACAGACCCAGAGCCAGGAAGTGTTCCGGCCCGAACGCGTGCGGGTCAACCGCCCATCTCACGTTCTCTCCGGGTAGTTGAGCCACGCCTATCCACCTGGTGCCGGAGGGAAGGCGGCTCCACCGCGCCAGCGTAGGCTCCAGCCAGGAGGTCAGGACCTCGCAGAATCCCACCAGCCTGGCTCCTCCCCCGGTGAGGTGCACGCGCGGCATGAGACCGCGCTCGCTCTGGTCAAGGCAGTATTCTACCGTCTTCGTGATCTCGCTGGCCAGGCGGTCAGCGCCCGGCCTGAGTTCGGGGATTTCCAGCCCGCGCGCCCTCTTGTAGGCCTCGGCGGTATTCTCGTCGATCCCCAGATCTCGTGCCAGGGCCCTGGTGAAGTGGTCTCCTCCCAGTGGAATCGTGCGGGCGAGCAGGGGGGTGCCCTGCTGGCTCGCAAACACGAGCGTCCCCATTGCCCCCAGGTGCACGCCGATGGTCAGGATGCCCTCCGTACCGGCACCGTTGTGGGGGCCTGTAACAGAACTGCCACCTGAAGCGGCATCAGGGCTCACGGCTGCCACAATTTCCAGGGCGCGGGCCAGGGCCACGCTGTCGGTTTCCAGCGCGACCGGTGCCAGGCCTCCCATCTCCATGGCCCGGGCCAGCCCGCGCACCGTGTCCGAGTGGGCACCCACGAGCAATACCCTCATCTGCTGCCTGCTCTGCCCGAGCACGGCGAAATCTATCTCGGCGTCGGCCCAGGGCAGCGGCAGGTAATGATCCCCCTGCAGCCTGAGCATGGCTTCCAGTTCGCGCCTGCCCATGAGGGGTAGTTCCACCTGCCTCATGATGGCCCTTTGCCCATCAACTACGCCCACCGACCGGCGCCCCCGGAAGAGGCTCGTTGCTTCTCGGAGCAGCGAGGCAACCCGGTGCAGATCCTGGACCTGGCCCCCTGCCACGATGCCCTCGGGCACCGGGTAAGTGGCGTAGCGCCAGATGGTGAGCACCTTACCGTGTAGTTCGGCCTGCACTATCTTCAGCCACCGGGAGCCGATATCGACACCCAAGAACCCCCTGGCCCGCCCTGCCACCTCACCCACCAGGACGGGAGGCAGGTCCCGGCTGGCTGCAGTGCTCTCCTCCGCCGCTGCTTCTGCCCGGGCGGGGCCGGGGGCGTCCGCGGGGGCGCACACCGGCTCCGCGTCATCCTCTTCATTGATCGCCTCAGGCGAAGGGGGAAAGTCCTCTGTTACCTCTGCCGTCACCGGCGCCGTCGGAGCAGCCTCTGGCGCGGCCGCTGTACCCTCACTGACGCCGGCCTCCGGGGGAGTTTCCCCGCCAGCCCCGTCATCTGTTGGCGGACTGCTCTCGGCGGTAAGCTCGGGCGCAGGCAGAGCCGCCCCGGGGAGTTCCTCTCCCGCGCGCTCACGGGCAGGTGCCAGGTTCAGGGAAAGCCCCCGTGGTCGGGAAAAGAGCGAGACAGCGGCAAGCACCGGTGATGGCTTGCCATCCGTTGCCGCTTTCCTGCCTATGGTGCCTTCGAGGACCAGTTCGGCTGGGAAAAGAGCGTATCGGGCGGGCGAACGTGCGGGACGAGGCCACGCCGGCACGACCTGTTGCCCTGCTGAGCCCGACTGGGAAACCGGCAGGGGGACGAGAAACTGGCGGACCCCCGGGGCTTGCTGGCGCTCGCCCGACGAAACGGACGGCCCCGGTTTCCGCAACCGCGACTCTTTCCTCGCGTTCACGTCCCTCTCCCACCGGGCATCGCGATCAGTGTTCTGCATTGTGCGGCCTGACGCCCTTGACCAGCGTCCCCTCCACAATACGTCTCATACGGTAGAGAGTGTCCTCTAAGCTCATCCATCGATCACGCGGCCACTCCGGATAGGGCGGGGGAGGTGCCGTTCCTCGAAACTCAACAATGCCTGCAGATAGCTGCGCATTGTTGAGAGGCCGGGCGAACAGCACTCCCGACCATTTGCGCCGGGGGATCACGCCCCGGAACCGGGGATAGACCATCTCCAGGCGGGCCTTGGGGT
>JBFLXJ010000020.1 GCA_040757085.1 Bacillota bacterium
CCATTCTCGCCGCAGTTTCTGCCGCGCACCACTCGCCATCACGGACCCTCCCCGAATTGATGAACTTCGGGGAGATTATCCTTCAGCGCCGAGCAGCACACCAGGTGGGTACAGTTTGACGCTTACGTTCTCGCACACCTTCGCGTACCGCCCCGGCCTCCCCAGGGCCCGCCGGGCCACATGCTGCCTGAGCTTCATGCCCACGATGTACTGCCAGCCCGCATCAGCCAGCCTGGCCAGATTGGCCTCCGATACCATCCCCCGGTCAAGCACCAGGATGGGCTTTGTGGCCGGTACCCGGCCAAGCAGCGATTTCACCGCCTCCTCCAGGCTCCTCAGGTCGGCCGTGCTGCCGGCAGGGTGAGGTGGCCTACCGGCAACCCCTCCCGGGTCGTCATCAGCCCCAGCACGAGCTGCCTCTTGTCCGGCCTCCTGTCCCGGCTGTACCCGAACTCCGCAAGGCCCTCCGGGCCATCCCCTTCGAAGTAAACGCTGGTGGTGTCAAACAGGCACAGGCTGGCGTCCACCGCCACCAGTTGCCCCAGCGCAGGCAGGAGCTTAGGCTCAAGCCGCGGCCAGACGTGGTAAAGCACGTCCAGAGCCCGGTACAGCTGGTGAAGCGAGAGCCCTCCGGCTCCCTCCACGTGAGCGGTCCTCAGCCACTCGCACACCTTGCGTTCGGACGACGGGCTGTGCAGCCTGGCAAACACCATCGCCCGTACTGCAGCATCCAGGTCAAAGGAGATCTTCCTGTCCCGGGCGAGTTCCCGGAACCAGAATCCCAGCCCCAGCTTCTCCCACAGCCGGTCCAGGGCCCAGGTGCTCCCGTATACCTTCCCGCCCCGGCTGCGCACGTCGCCGGGCCCTCTCACCACCGCCACCCGGTCTGTGAGGCTGGCCAGTGAATCCACAAGCCGCGCCATTGATTCCGGGTCAAGCCGGTCCACCCTGCCCAAGCTGGCGATCACCCTGTGCCTCGGCTTGCCCTTGTCCCAGTAGCTTTCGACGAGCTGGGCGTATGTATATACCTGCCCTCCCGACCTCACCCGCGTGCGCTTAAGGAACATGCCGACCACCTCTGCCACTATTGTACTAGTGGCAGAGATCTCGGGCAAGCCGCTCAGAAAACGCATGCGTTGCCACTATGATACTCTGCTGCTCGCGCAAACGCTTGCCGCACAAGGCTCTGGTGGGACCGGTCTCGGGAACTGTCAAAGATGCGTCCGAAAATCGTTGAGCTACTGGACTTGGTGACGGAAGGGTTCTGTTGCGACCTGGGCAAGTAGGTGCGGAATCAACTGCCTGAGGAATTGGGGGTGGGGGTACAAGAACGCGGCGCGGGAAAGTCCTCTGTCAGAGGATCCATGCGAAAGCTTCACGTAGTCGCCGGAGGTTGTGCGTGAAAACGAGGCCGCCCTTGGGGGCATGGATCGAGGTTGATTATCGCGTCGATCCTGCGAGTCATCTAGGCCTCCCCGGTTGCCCCTAGCATTGGCGGCTGAGATGGCCTCACGCCACGATTGGGATTCCCAAAGTCCGTTTGAAGCCCACCCAATCTTTTTCCTGGGGGCGGGACTGCTCTAGGATTCTTGAGCTACTTGGATCACGGTCCCTGCTTCCTTTTCACGCTCTGGCATGAGAATTGCGTAAAGCGGTGTGCAGAGGAAGGGGCGCCCGCCAGGGGTGTCGTGGAAGCACAGGCTACAGGGAAGGGAGGTGTGTTTCGTGAACAGCGGATCGGGCGAGTGGGTTCGGGTGCCGTGGTTCCGTTTCATCGGTATGAGCTTGTTCCTGCTGCTCATGGCGCTGGCACCATTCGTCAGGTGGCCGGCAGGGCCTGCGTCGCTGGACTGGGGAGTCTGGATGGTGTGCTACTTCGCTTACTTGGTTCTGCTGGCCTCCTCGGTAGCCCACGTGATTCTTGCTGAAAGGAGGGAGAAGGAATGACCGAGGCGATTGTGGCCAACCGCGTGTGGTATATTTCCGTGCTTGCTGTTTACCTCTTGGGGATACTGGCATTGGGTACCTACTTTACGCGCCGTATGAAGACAGACGAAGACTTTTACGTTGCTGGAGGCAAGCTCAGCGCTGTGGTAACCGGTGCGTCGTACTCCGCCACCCAAATCAGCGCGGGTACGTTCATTGGCGCCGTGGGAGCAGCAGCCACGATGGGTTACAACTACGTCCCCGTTGCCATCAGTGCTACGGCGGCGCCGTGGTCGACCTTCTTGTTCATTGGTGAGCGGGTGCGCCGGGTCGCAGGGAGGATCGGTGCGCTGACTTACGGTGACATACTGGAACGGCGGTTCGGGCCTGCTTGCAGGCTCGTGTATGCGGTGATTATCGTCTTGTTCTATGTGCCCCTCCTCGTGGCACAGTTTAAGGGTGCCGGCAACATAATGCAGGTACTGCTGGGCTGGGATTACGTTCCGTCGGTGTTCCTGTCTGCGGCTATTGCGATCTTCTATACAGCAGCGGCCGGCATGCTTGGCGACGCATACAGCGATCTGATCCAGGTCATCGTGATGGTGGTCGGCCTGATCATCCTGCTCCCCACCGCCGTCAGTGCGGCGGGTGGATTCGCTGGCATGCATGCCAAGCTTGCCACAATTGACCCCAAGCTGGTTCACCTCGCCGGCATCATGCCTGCCATCTGGGGTTTCTCTAACATCATCCACTGGTCCGTCCTCAACATCGGAGGCGCACCGCACGCTATTTTCCGGTTCCTGGCGGCGAAGGACGTGAAGCAGTTGCGTCGGGCGCTACTGTGGGCGCTATGTTTCAATGGCTTTCTCCTGTTCGCCTGCGGCATGCTGGGGCCAGTCGGGCGGGTGATGTTCCCCACGCTTAAGGATCGGGACCTCACGACGCCGCTGCTTGCGGCCACTCTGCTCCACCCATTGTTGACGGGTCTCATGCTCTCCGCCATCATCGCCGCCATCATGTCCACGGTCGACTCGGTGATGGTGCTGGGGGCGTCGGCAGTGTGCCGGGACATCTACCAGCGATTCATGAACCCGCAGATGACCCCGGCGCAGCGTCTCAAGATATCCCGCATCGTCACAATTATCCTGGGGCTTATTGGGGTGGTGGGTGCCGTGCGCCCCATTACTGCCGTGCAATGGTTCGTGGCCTTCTCGTTCGCCGTAGGAGCTGCTGCCTTCACTTTTCCGCTGCTATTCGCGATGTGGTGGCCACGCGCGACCAAGGATGGTGCCCTGGCAGGTATGGTGGGTGGCGCTGCGGTCTGCCTGTTCTGGTATGGCCTTAGCTGGTCGTGGTACAGGTCGTTTTCCAAGTTCCCATATGGCATATGGCCCTCGATCATAGGCACCGCAGTTTCCCTTGTGCTGACCGTGGCTGTGAGCCTGCTCACCAAGCCTGCGCCCAAAGAGGTCCTGCATGAATTCTACGCTCCATGAGAGTGTGCGGGGCGGCAGTGGGGGCTGCGGATCGAGCATGGTTGCAGCGTTTCTTCTCGGAGCAGCCCCCAGTGCCGCCCTCCTCGGGGGTGTGCCGGTGGGCTACAAGCTTGTGCCGTGCCTTCTGACTCTAGAGGCTGCTACGGCAGTGGTTGAGAAGACCGCCCGAGCGTGCGGAGCCGTGGTTCGTTGCTGGGAGGGGCGGCTGGCGTATCTGCCCGTGTGGGTTGCGCACACCCTGTGCACGGTGCGCCAGCCTTTTGGCGGAACGAGGAAGCTGCCCTTGCTGGTTGGTGCTGACGGCTGGTCCGGGGTGGTCGCGGTACTGGCCGGCGCACCGCTGTTCCAGGTCGTCGAGGAGGTCAGGGCCGAGGAGTTGCTCCTACCCGTCCGGTTTGGTCCGGCCGATTTGGAACCACTTGTCGTCAGGGAGGCTCAAGAGTACCTGATGAGCCGGTGGAGGCAGCTCTCCGAGGTGTCCGTGCTGGCCATGGACTTGCTCTACAGGCCGGTGTGGGTGTGCCTCGACGAAAGGCGCAAGGTGAGGATGGTTGACGGTCACACCGGAGAGCGCCTGTACCACTTGGATAGGATGAGCGAGAGCCTGGTTTCGCTGTTCGTGTAGTTTGTGCCGCGGCAGGCGTGCGGCACCAGATAAGAGAGGAGGTAGGGCTGCCTTGCGTCTTGCGGGTTGCAAAGCGGTGATAACGGGGGCTGCAAGGGGCATCGGTCGCGCCATTGCCCATGCTTTTGCCCAAGAGGGTTGCGACCTAGCCGTTAACGCCTTGCACGAGGAGGGGTTGAGAGCCCTGGTGCAAGAGCTGGAAGGCCTGGGCGTCTCGGTGCTCCCGCTCCCCGGCGATGTGTCCGACCACGGCCTAGCCAGGGAGCACGCAGCCACGGTACAGCGGGCCTTTGGCCGGGTGGACTACCTTGTGAACAACGCGGGGGTGTCGCAACCCAAGCTGGTGGCGGATCTTTCCGAGGAGGAGTGGGACCGTACCCTGGCAATCAATTTAAAGAGCGGCTTTAACTGGACCCAGGCATTCTTGCCTCTGCTCATGGCAGCACCTGCCCCTGCGGTGGTGAACATATCTTCCATTAGTGCAAAGCACGGGGGTGGCTTCGGTACGGTCAGCAAGGCGTGCTATGCTGCTTCCAAAGCGGGTGTTTTGGGCTTCACCCGCGGCCTCGCCAAGGAGTTGGCCCCCAAGGTGCGGGTAAACGCTGTGTGTCCGGGTTTGATCGCGACGCCCATGACCGCGCGGCTCGTGGAAAGCCCCCAAGCCCCGGAAATCCTCAAGACCATCCCCCTCGGCCGTTTCGGCAGACCCGAGGAAGTGGCTGCGGTGGTGCTGTTCTTGTGCCTCCCGGAGGCCTCGTACATCACAGGGGAAGTCGTGGACGTCAACGGAGGAATGCTCATTGACTAAGCATGGCCTAGCGGGGAGGGAAAAGTGATGGCCGAACGCGTAAACCCAGAGCGACTTCTGGATTTAGCTCGTCGCCTGGTGTGCATTCCCAGTATCAACCCCCCGGGCGAGTACGGTCGGGTGGCGGCAGAGGTAGAGCAGGCGATGAGGGAGGCCGGTCTGGTTACCCGGGTCGTAGAGGGCGAGCCGGGTAAACCGAACGTGTTGGGAATCCTGCCGGGGTCGGACCCGGCCCGGCCGGTTTTGCTCCTCAGCGGGCACATGGACGTGGTACCCGCGGGCGACCCGGGTGCCTGGCAGGAAGACCCGTTTAGCGGTAGGGTGGTGGGGGGGTATTTGTGGGGCCGCGGGACGGCGGACATGAAGGGTGCTTTGGCGGCGCAGGTAGAGGCGGCTCGGGTGCTGGCCGCGGGCCGCCGCATGCCGGGTTCGCTAGTGGTGGCCGCGACGGTGGACGACGAGACGGCCGGGCCGATGGGGATGAAGTACCTCATCGAGTCCGGGTGGCCTTCGGGCTTGCCCTTACCCTTCCTGCACGTGCTGGGGGAAGCCAACGACCTCAATGTGACGGTGGCGTTCAAGGGCAGGGTCTGGTTCCGCATCGCGACCAGGGGCGTTGCCGCCCACGGAGGCGCCCCGGAGACGGGCGTCAACGCGGTCGAAAAGATGATTGAGCTGTTCCGGCACCTGCGGGCACTGCCGGGCCGGGAACACCCTCTTATGGGGCGGGACACTCTGAACTTGGGCACTATTCGGGGAGGGGAAAAAGTGAACATCGTCCCCGATTGCTGCGAGGCGACGTTTGACTACCGCGTTTGTTCTCCGTGCTCGGCAGCGGAAGCTGAAGCGCGCTTCCGGCAGGTTGTAGAAAAGTTGAGCCGAGAGGATTCGGAGTTCGTAGTGAGCCGGTTTGAGGTGTTCGAGAAGAGGGATCCGCTGGAAGTTGACCCCGATGGCAGGGCCGTCCGCCTGGTGCGCGAGGTGGTCAGGGATGTAACCGGGCGCGAGCCCCGTCTGCTGGGGACCCTTTCTGCGGGGGATGCGTACTACGTGCTTCAGAAGTCCATCCCCGCCGTATGGGTGGGACCGGGCGACAGTTCCCTGTTGCACGCCGCCAACGAGCGCATAGCCGTACGCGACCTGGAAGTAGCCGCCCTCGTTTACGTCGAGCTGGCACGGCGAGCCTGTTCGGGTGGCTGGAAGAAGGATGAGTGACATGCCCCACCCGGTGCTGGATTGGATGTATGCGCAGCAGCATGTCATGGTGCAAGTTCTGGCGGATCTGGTCGCCGTGGATACCGGGCCTGGTTGTGCTGACGGGATCATGGCGGCCGGCAATATCCTTCTTGAGTTGCTGAAGCCCGTCGGTGTGAAGGTTACCGAGTTCCCTTCCGATAAAGGGAGGAACCTCCTTGTCGAAGGGGGTAAGGGGACAGGGTTGCCCGTTCTCATTCTCGGCCATCTGGATACTGTTTTTCCCAGGGGGACGACTGTAGCTCGACCGTTTCGAATCGAAGGCGATCGGGCCTGCGGGCCAGGAGTGTGCGACATGAAAGGAGGCCTTGTGACGGCTGTCTTTGCTTTGCGGTATCTGGCCTTGGAAGAGGGTGACCTTCCGCCTGTGATCGCGGTGTTCAATGCGGACGAGGAGACGGGGTCTCGTACATCGCGTAGCCTTATTGAGCAGGTGGCCCGGCGGAGCGCTGCTGCATTTGTCATGGAGCCGGCGCGGCCGGACGGATCTGTTGTGGTGAGGCGTAAGGGGGTGGCCTGGTATCGGGTGGTGGTGCGGGGACGGGCGGCCCACGCTGGTTCCGAGCCAGACAAGGGATCCAGTGCTGTGGAGGAACTGGCCCATAAAATCCTGCAGTTCAGTGGTCTCAACGATCCCTCGGTGGGTCTCACCGTCAACGTAGGCCGCGTGCTCGGGGGTACTGCGGCCAACGTGGTGGCGGAGCACGCCGAAGCGGACGTCGACCTGAGATTCTGGCGCGAGAGTGACCTCGCCCGAGCAGCGGCGACCATGCGGGAGCTGTGTTCAAAACCCACGATACCCGGGACGGGGTGTCAGCTGGAGGAGGTGGTTTCCCGCCCGCCTCTGGAAGTGACGCCCGAGAGTGCGGTCCTTCATTCCGTCGTACAGGATGCGGCCAGGGATTTGGGGTTTGCTGTGGAAGGCGCGGCCACCGGGGCGTACTCCGACGGCAATATCGCCGCGAGTGTCGGTATACCTGTGGTCGATGGGATGGGCCCCGTTGGCGGTGGCACGCACAGCGACCACGAGTACGTCGAACTGGGCACGCTTCCGCAACGGGCTGCTTTGCTGGCTCTGTCAATCAGGCGCGCGGCCCAGCAGTTGGCTCGGGGTGGGGGAGGTGATCAGGGTGGCTGGTCTACAGGATTGCCCCTCTCGCCCGCTTGCTGGTAAGGTGGCCGTGGTGACCGGCGCCTCACGAGGGATCGGAGCCGCCATCGCGCGTGAGTTGGCCCGGCGCGGCGCCGCGGTGACGGTTGTGTCACGCACTGCGGAAACGCTCCAGCCGGTGGCGCAGATGATCCAGGACGAGGGGGGTACCTGCCTGCCGCTGGCGGCGGACGTGAGGGATACTGCTCAGGTGAGAAAGCTGGTCGATTCCACCTATGGGGAATTCGGGCGCGTCGAAATCCTGGTGAACAATGCCGGCTTATACCCCGTCACGCCCTTCCTGGATCTCACCGATGAGGAGTGGGACGAGGTGGTGGCCACCAACTTGCGCGGCCCGTTCGTGTGCTCACGAGAATTCGCACGCCGGATGGTGGCCGATCCGCGTTCCCGGCGTGGCACGGCGGACGGCGCAACCCCCCAACCCTGGGGTCGCATCATCAACATAAGTTCAACATCCAGCCTGCTCGCGCGCCCGGGCATCGCCCACTATTCCTCTTCGAAGGCGGGCGTCAACGGCCTCACAAGGGTGCTGGCCATAGAACTGGCCCCTTACGGCATCACAGTGAACTCGGTTTGCCCCGGTCTCATAGCCACCGAGACCATCGTGGCTCAGGCTCAGGATCCCGGTCGTCAGGCAGAGCACCGTGCCAAGCTGGCGCGCATACCTCAGGGTCGATGCGGTCAGCCCCAGGAAGTTGCAGCAGTGGTTGCCTTCCTGGCCTCCGACGAAGCGGCGTATATCACGGGAGCTGTCATCGTCGTGGACGGCGGCTACACCTTGGGCATTCCCGGTTATTAGTCCCTCCGTGGCCCATCGCGTTTCTCCCGGGGTACACCCTGGGCCGGTTCCGGCGTGGCAGGATCGTATGCCGGGGGCATCCAAAATGCATAGTAGGAGCGAAGGGTGTCAGAGGGGCAGCGCACAGATGTTGGGTGACGGACGGGTGTGCCGTGTGGTCGTGGTGGCGAGCGACCGGCTGGTGTTCGAGGTTTTCCGCCGGCAGTTGCTGGACTTTTTCGGGTCTGCCATCGACATCGAAGAGGTGGTCCTGGAGGAATGGGAACCAAAGCCGCTGCAAGCCCGCATCGTGGTTGCGTCCTGTAACACGGTTGCCGACCGTATAAGGGCCTACCTGGCCCCCGATGCGCAGTTACTGGTTGCGTGCCGAGCCATAGACCCTGCGAACCTGGAAGAACTGTTGCGGCTTCCCCCTAATACGCGCGTGTTGCTGGTTAGCAACTTCATGGAGACGGCCCTCGACACTATCCAGATGCTGAAGAGGCATGGACTCACGCACCTCGAATGGAAGCCCTACGTGCCCGGTGCCGGCAGTATGCGAGAGGAGGCTGATGTCGCTGTCACGTGTGGCCTCCCTCACCTGGTTCCCCGCGGCGTGTCTCGGGTGGTAAACATCGGCGTGCGCAAGCTGGATGTCTCCACCCTCGTCGCCCTCCAGTTGGCCGCCGGCGTGCCGGTCGAGAGGATAAACTACATTTCCATAGGCTACCTGGATGAGATAGTGAAGACCACGCGCAAGTACTTGCAGGAGGCCGAGCGTGCGGCCCGCCTCGGGGCCCAGCTTGAAGCGATCCTGGACAGCATAGGGATAGGCGTTGTGGGGGCAGACCTCCGCGGGCTGGTCACTTTCTGTAACAGCGAAGCTCATGCTATGCTGGGGGCGAAGCCGGGGGAGACGGTGGGACGCGCCGCACGAGAAGTGCTTCCGCAGGTTGATTGGGAGGCAGAGGGGTGGAAGGAAGGCTCCGGTGTCCAGGTGGTTGAGGCAGCGGGGAACCGCTTGGCGGTTAGCGTGCTGCCTGTCACGCGGAACGGCGAGATGTTCGGTAGCGTTGCGATCCTCCGGCGGGTGACGGAGGTTCAGTCCACCGAGGCAGAAGTCCGGTGGCGTCTGACTAGGTCAGGGTACCTGGCAAAATACCGGTTTGAGGACATCATCGGTATGAGCGACGTTATGGCCAGGCTCAAGAGTCAGGCCATGCAGCTTGCGGCCAGCGAGTTGCCCGTCCTTATTGTCGGCGAAACCGGTACTGGGAAAGAGTTGTTTGCGCACGCTATTCACCAGGCATCACGGCGTCGTGACGGACCTTTCGTGGCCATCAACTTTGCTGCTGTCCCCGAGTCGCTGGTGGAAAGTGAGCTGTTTGGCTATGAAGAGGGTGCGTTCACGGGGGCGCGGAAGGGCGGAAAACCTGGGCTCTTCGAGCAGGCGCACCGAGGAACCCTTTTCCTGGATGAGGTTGCAGAAGCACCTCCGTCTATTCAGGCGCGGCTGCTCCGGGTGCTCGAGGAAAAGCGCGTCCTGCGCGTTGGGGGCAGCCGCATGGTTCCCGTAGATGTACGTATCATCGCGGCCACAAACCGTGATCTGGTGGAGTTGATGCGGAGTGGCCGATTTCGGCCGGACCTGTACTTCCGACTTCATGTGCTGCCACTGCACATCCCGCCACTTCGCAGCCGGCCACAGGACATACCGGACCTGATCCGGCACTTTATGAGCGAGAAAGGATACCGCTTCACCCTTGACGCCAGCGCACTGGATATCCTGATGTCTTACCACTGGCCCGGAAACGTTCGCGAACTGGAGAACCTCCTCGCTTACTTGGCTGTGACTTGCGGTGCAGGAATCGTGTCAGCTTCGCACTTGCGCGCTCTTCTGCTTCCGGACCACAGCCGACCGGAGCCTGCGGGAGGCCTCGACGCTGCTTACCCCGTAGAAGAGCTGGCTAGCCGTCTCGCAGCCTCGGGGTGCGATCGACTGGCAGTGGAGGTGTTGATTCGGTTGCACTCCGATTCACAAGTGGGACGCCGTTCGAGCCGACGCCGCATCTTGAGCCAATTGAAACAAAGGGGGTATGATGTGAGCGAAGGGCGGCTGCGTTCGCTCCTTCAGTTGTTTGCCCAGTATGGCTGCGTACAGCCAGGTCCCACCCGGCGGGGAACGGCCATCACGCCCAAAGGTTACAAGCTGTTACGCTTATTGGACAGTGAGGTGCGGGAGCCAGAGAGTCTCACGGCGTGGAGGGCGTGACGGCATCGTGTTCCGGTGGAACGGACCGAGGCACCTCCATGTTTCCGTAATAGTCCATGAGAGGCACTGGCTACTCACAGTTGGCCTGTTCAACAACTCTGGATCCACTTTTGGGCAGGACGGAGCTATGGCTGTGATCTTGGGCGTCGGCTCGGGCGGAGCACGCCGAAGCAACCGACCATGCCGGTCTCGGGGGACGTGGCGCCTATAGCGGCCTCGGCGTAGTAGCCTGAGTCGCCTGGGCCTCAAGGGAAACGTGAAGTGTGGGCTGCGTGCGATTGGAGGACGCATTGAAGAGGTCGAGGGGCTGGCTATCGATTCGACAACGGACGTTGTCCGACGGACGGGAGCACGCGCTTCGGGGATCGGTGTTCTCCCGTAGGCGGAACCTGACGGGCGTGTTGCCCTCCGGGCTTCCGTTGGAAGACGTCTTGGGGCGGGGCTGCTGTTGGACGTGCGGGTGCCCGACCTGCCGGACAACGTCACGGGGGACCAGCGGCGGGTTGCAAGCGGTGCAGTCCGGTGTTACTCTAGTACCGTCAGCCCAGTCAGCTTTGGGGGAGATGGGTATGCGGCGTAGGGTGCCGCGCTTGGTGGTGGAGGACGGCAAGGCAACTGCTGTGATCCTCGATATTGAAGTCTATCGGGAGATGCTCGAGCGCCTTGAAGACCTTGAGGATTTGAGGATGTTGGAAGAGATTCGGAAGAGGCCGTTGGACTTGCAGAGCCTGGAGGACTTCTTGGCGGAGCACGCCTCGGATGTATGAGGTTTTTCTGGAGAGGACGGCGCGGAAAGACCTGGAGGCCCTGCCAGCACGGGTCTTCCGCCAGGTGATTGCCTGCGTCCGCGGTCTGGCCCATAATCCCAGGCCTCCTGGGGCGAGGAAGATAGTCGGATCGGACAACGCCTGGCGGGTGCGCGTGGGAGACTACAGGGTGGTCTACGAGGTCGATGATGCGGCCTTTCGGGTCATTGTGTACCGGGTAAGGCACCGGAAGGAAGCGTACCGGGGCCTGTGATGGGTTGCCCATGCGGTAATGGCAGTTCCCTTGGGTCGTCTGGCAACATGAGATATCGGAAGCTCGGTGCGGAGGTGTCCGGGATCCGGCTATCCAGGTACCTGGCGGTGTAGCACCTTGAGCCACGCCGCGGCCAGATGCAAAGCTGCCATTGGGGGTGACTTATTATGCGTCGGTGTGATGTGCGGCCCGGTTACTGGTTGGTCACCGAAGATGGGGCCATTCACTCTCTGTCCGCGGACCCCAAGTGTCCGCGATGCGGAAGGGCAAACTGGTGTAGTACTCACTCCTACACCTACTTCAAGTGGTGGTTGGGGCTATCAAGAGCGCTCGGGGGCCCTTCGAACGAGGATGAACTCCCCGTCTTCCGCACGCGGGAAGAGGCAGCCAGCGAAGCGCAGAAGAAAGGGAAGCCTTCCGCGGCCCGGCCCTGTCCGCTGAGCACCCATTCGGATGCGGAGGGCAGGTGCGGATACGCTATCCCAGCATGCTGTGCGGATTAGCTAGACTCCCGAAGTAATCTTCCACCTTGGCGCTGCAGTTGACGACGTGGTTCTTCATCGTACCCGGGTCGCGGGAGCGTTTCCCCAGTTGTTCGTTCACGAGGGGAGTGGTGGTGCTGGTGATCGGGTGCATTTCGGGAGCGTGGAAGGGCCCTGCATGACGTCCACCACGTTTGTGGGTGAGCTTGCGGCCCATGTCCAGCACCGTTCCTCCAGTGGGGGGCAGCACCGCGAAGCGGTCCTGGTACGTTTCCAAGATGGCCACTATGGTGCGGCACAGCTTTTCGGTTTTGACCTCCACGCTGCCTCACACGTGAACGACTCGGTCGAAATACCACGGCGCGGAAAGTGAATTGTCCGACACGCGGTGATGTCGGTGGGTTGCCGGCTACCTCCCGCGCTGCGAGGTTGGTTACCTCCTGGTAGAACCGCTCCGAGGAGGCGGGGGTGCAATCGTGCCACTGCCTCAGCAGGGCCAGGGAAGCTTCCCGCTCCCGGCCAGGAGGTGTCTTGGGCGGAGGCAGCACGCCGTTTTTCGGCAACCCTGTCCGGGGCAGCCTCCTTGCTGTCCCAGTAGCGGGCCCAGAGTTCCAGCCAGAGGCACCAGAGCAGGAGCGTGACGCGGATTGCATCGCCACTTTTGAGGTGGTGAGCAGGCCGTTCTGCTTCACCCGCCATTCCTCAAGGTCCGAGACCCTTTAATCTATCGGAGCCACTCCCACCTCACAAGGTTGCAGCCACCGGAGGCTACCTCCTGCCAATGCAGCTGCAGGGAAGCTTCTGCCAGCAGCGAATATGTTTACGCCGAGCAAGGAGCAGGAGGTATGCCAAGTTGGAACAGTACATAGACCGGCTTACGCAACTCAGAACTGAGTTGTCCCTCGCCTCCGAGCGCGGGGACTCGGCAAGGCTCCTGACACTGTCTCAAGAGCTTGACCGCCTCGTCCTGGACATCATGGCCGAGATGAGGGTGAGCCGTGGAACTGGAACAGCTGTGCAACAGGATCAGGCAGCTGTGCCGGGAGGTGACGGCCACCGAGTCGGAAGCAAGGCGGAAAGAGATCCTACGGGAGTTGCTGACCCTTCTCGATCATTTGATTGACGTGCTCAAGCGCGAAGAATAACGAACAGGCGCCCCTGCTGGGGTGCCTTCAGCTTATAGTGTGGCCTCCGGAACTCAACCCCGGGCATGGCGGCTCACCTTTACGCAGGCTCAGGTGTCAAGTGTGGCAGACACCCTTCTATCGCGGGTTCTGGATGAGCTTCCCGTGCTGGTGCGGGCCTGCCGCCTGCTGGAAGCGGCGAAGAGCGGCGCGGACGAGGACGTGAGCAACGCTCTTGCGGCGCTGAGGGAGGCTGTGGTTTCGGCTTCGGCTGCGGCTGGCGCCCTGGAGTTGTGGGCGGAGCGGGCGAGGCTGAGGAAGCCGAGCTAAGGTAAGCGTCAAACTGTACCCACCTGGCTTGCTGCCCGGAGTTGAAGGATAATCTCCCCGAAGTATGAATCGGGGAGGGTTTGTGGTGACCAGGGCCGAGCGGGAGAAAGAGCGACAGGAATGGGAGACCCGCATCGCGGAGTTCAGGGCGAGCGGACAGAGCGTGAGTGAGTGGTGCGCTGCCAACGGCATAAAGCCTGGCCGGTTATGGTACCGGTTGCGTCAGGAGAGACGCCAAGGGAAGGTCGACAGGGGAAGCGGTGTGGCGCCGATATGGCTGCAGGCAACGGTGACCGGCCCGGCTTGCACCGAAGAACAAGACAACAAGAGGCTCATCCGGATAGGCGAGGCCAGCGTAGAGGTGAGGGCCGGGTTTGATCCCGAGTTGCTTTCCGGCTGGGTGCGGGTACTGTTGGCCATATGCTGAGCGATAGTCCCGTGGACCGGGTTTACCTTGCCTGTGGCCGACCGACCTGCGGAAGTCCATCGACGGGTTGGCAGTGCTCGTGAAGGAATCCTTCGATCTTGACCCTTTCTCGAGCAGCCTCTTTGTCTTCTGCAACCGGCAGAGGGACAAGGTCAAGATCTTGAGGTGGGACCACAACGGGTTCTGGCTGTACTACCGCCGCCTGGAGCGGGGCAAGTTCCAGTGGCCGCCGAGAACAGGCGAGAACATCCCCGTGGCGATCGATTACCGTCAGCTGCGCTGGCTCCTTGACGGGCTGGCCTTGAAACAGCCCAAGGCGCACCCGGAGGTGAAAGCAAGAACGATCGTGTGAGACTGCATATTCCGTCCAAATTAGGAGGAATTCGGCGATAGATGTAGAATAACACAGATATGGACAATTCATCCTCCGGCATGACCATAGAAGAGCTAAGAGAACGCTGCGCTCTGCTCGAACAAGAAAACGCTGAGCTGACAGCCAAACTGAAGTGGTTCATGGAGCAGTTCCGCTTGATGAAGCACCGTCAGTTCGGGGCCTCCAGCGAACGGACGGTTCCCGGCCAGGAGGAGTTTTCGTTCTTCAACGAGGCGGAAAGAGAAGCCCGGCCTGAGGAGCCGGAGCCACCGGTGGAGACGATCAACCTGTTGGACAGTTGATCACTGAAGCTGTCAAGGTACCAACTATCGGGATAGGCGCGGGGCCCCATTGCGACGGGCAGGTGCTGGTCCTCCATGACATGCTGGGCCTGTTCGAACGTTTTGTGCCAAAGTTCGTTAAACGTTACGCGCGGCTAGCCGATGAAGCGCGGGAGGCTCTTTCTCGTTTTGCGTTGGAGGTTAGGGAGGGTCAGTTCCCGGCGGCAGAACACTGCTACCCGATGAAACCGGAAGTAGCAACCGAGGTGCGTGCCCGGCTGGTTCAGGCCGGCCACCTAACGGAAGTGCCCATGTGAGATGAGGTGAACGTTGTGGCCGTGCCAGTATTGAGAGTCGGCGTTGTTGGTGCTGGGGCCATGGGGTCTCTGTTTGGGGGGTACTTGGCTGCTGCGGGTCATGAGGTGTGGCTCGTAGACAAGTGGGCCGAGCACGTCAGCGCGATAACCGAGCATGGACTGCTTATCATGGAACCGTCCGGTGAGGAGAGGATTGTGCGGGTGCGGGCCACTACCGAGGTCGGCGAGGTAGGTCAGTGCGATCTCGTACTGGTTTTTGTGAAATCGTACCACACCGCAGCGGTCGCGAGCGAACTCACCCCTATCGTCGGTTCCGGCACTGTGGTGCTTACTCTTCAAAATGGATTGGGCAACGTGGAGGCTTTGGCTGAGGGTGTTCCGAGAAACCAGATCTTGGCGGGCACCACAGGGCAGGGTGCGAATGTGCTGGGACCGGGGCGTGTCCACCACGCTGGCGTTGGTGAAACAGTGATCGGTGAGTTGGACGGCCGCGTAACTGAACGTCTTCGGCTGGTCAGCCAAGTCTTCAACGAGGCTGGGCTGCCCGCTTCGACCAGCACGAATATCGAGGGGATAATGTGGGGCAAGCTGCTGGTCAACATCGCCATAAATCCCTTGACGGCGATCTTACGGGTACGTAACGGCCAGCTGCTCGATGTGCCCGCGGCAATGGAGGTGATGAAAGAGGCGGTCTCGGAAGGATTGGAAGTAGCTCGCCGCGCCGGAGTGCACATCCCGTACAGTGATCCTTGGTTAAGGGTGTTGGAGGTAGCTCGGCTCACCGCAGCCAACCGTTCGTCTATGATGCAGGATGTGGAGGCTGGCCGAAGGACTGAGATTGACTTCATCAACGGAGCAGTGGTCAGGGAAGGGGTGCGCCTCGGGGTGATCACTCCCGTCAACCTAACCCTGACGCGGCTAGTGCATTGCCTAGAAACCACGGGGACGCGTATTTTTAATCAACCGTGATGGTAATCAAGGGAGGTGAAATAGCGAGTCGCGTTAGGCTGTCCGGACTAGACGGTACAAGATGATGGCTTGAAAGGAGGCGCCAGAATGTCGGAGAAAGAGAAAAAGCCCTTGCAAGAGGACTTTGAAGCCAGGGAACGCACGACGGCCGACGTGAAAGAGCCGCCGGCGGGGTGGAAGCAAATCCTGGCTGCGTTCGGCCCTAGCTTCGTGCTTGCTGGAGCCACCGTGGGTTCAGGCGAGATTATTGCTACGCCTATCCTGGGGGCTAAGGTCGGTCTCGTCATGCTGTGGGCCATAATTGCTAGTTGCCTCATCAAGCTGCCGGTGCAAGAGCAATTTGGAAGGTATGCCGTTTACTCAGGCAAGAGCTTGCTTACTATCCTTGATGAGTTACCTGGGCCCCGGCTCCGTGCTTCGTGGGCTGTCTGGTGGGTCCTGTTTCTGATGACCTTCTTGTTGATCATAATGGCGGGTATCGTTGGCGTAGTTGGCCTCGCCTTACGAGGACTGTTTGGTGTTGGGAGTGCGAACTTGTGGGGCTTGATAGCCGGGGTGGTAGGCCTGGCCCTGATATTCCGGGGTTTGTACACCGACTTGCAAAGGGTGAGGCTGGTCATGGTGGTAGCCTTCTCTGCTATCACCGTGCTGCTGGCATTCATAGTCTTGCCTTTCACCCCATACGCTCCTTCAGGGCAAGATCTTCTCCGCGGGTTGGCCCTGCATTTCCCCAAGGAAGGATGGGCGGTAGCCCTGGCTGTATTTGGCATGACCGGCATAACGGCAAATGAAATGATTACCTACACCTACTGGGTACTTGGGAAGGGTTACTCTGCATGGTCCGGACCTGTGGGCTCACCGAACTGGTTGCACCGGGCGCGAGGCTGGATCCGCGTGATGCACTGGGACTTGGTGTGCGCGGCGATCGTCTACACCATCACTACGGTGGCCTTCTACGTGTTGGGCGCTGCCGTGCTGGCAAAGCTCGGAACGATCCCGGCTGGTTTCAAGGTCGTTGACCAGCTGGCGGCGATGTACACGAAGACGGTCGGCGAGTGGGCCAGGGTGCTTTTCATGATCGCTGCATTCGCTATCCTCTACAGCACCTACATTGTAAACACTGCGGGCTTTGGGCGAGCGTTTCCTGATGTGCTCGCGCGCCTACGCCTGATTAAGCTGGACACGCCCGAGGCGTATTTGTTCTGGCGTCGCTTCTTTACCGTCGCGAGTGCAGCATGCATGTTCGTCCTTTATTACCTCGTCCCTAGGCCGACGGTGTTGATCATAACGGGTGGTATGATTCTGGGGTTGTCTCTTCCTCTGGCGGCCCTTGTGGCTCTCCTGCTGGATTCCAAGTTGCGGCGCGAGCAGGTTGATCTGGCTCAGCCGTCCTGGCTTCGGGCGTTGTTGTGGGTGGCTTCGCTCGGGATTTGGGTGTTTACGATCTGGGGCTACGCGACGGGTGCCATCAAGTAGGGCTAACACGGGCAGGGAGAAGACGTGTCTGCGGGCCTTCTCCCTGCCCGTACCGTCTTTCGCCATATGGCAACGGGCCTGTGCGGGGGAGGGAGAAATCATGCGGTTTCCCAAGGTGCTGACGGTAAAGCAAAAGTTCAGTAGCTTTGCTCTCCCTGACGTCCGCGAAGCGGTGCGGAGCGAGGTTCGGCGTGTGCTGCCCCACACCCGGATAAGGCCCGACAACAGCGTGGCGGTTACGGTCGGCAGCCGGGGCATCGCAAATTTGGCGACGATTGTAAGGGGGATTGTTGATGAGCTGCTCAGTTATGGTTGTAGGCCGTTTTTGGTGCCGTGCATGGGGAGCCATGGCGGCGCCACGGCGGAAGGTCAGAGAAAAGTGTTAGAAGAGTACGGGATCACGCAGTCCTCGATGGGTGTCCCGATCGAATCAGCCATGGACGTGGGGGAAGTTGCCCGTACCGAAGAGGGTTTAAGGGTGTTTGTCGACAAGAACGCCCTCGGGGCAGACCATATTGTCGTTTTCAACCGGGTGAAGCCTCACACCGATTTTCGCGGCACGATAGAAAGCGGCCTGATGAAGATGATGACCATCGGGCTTGGCAAACACAGTGGAGCGCAGTATTACCATCGGGCGGCTGTGACCTACGGGGGAAGTAGGGTCATCAGGGCGGTGGGGAGGGCGGTGCTGAGGAACTGTCCGGTGGCGTTTGGTCTGGCGGTGGTCGAAGACGCTTACGACAACACTGCGCTTGTGGAAGCGATTCTACCGGACGACATCGAGAGACGAGAGGCTGAGTTACTTGCACAGGCTAGGGAAATGATGGCCAAGCTGCCGTTTAAGAAGATCGATGTGCTTATCATAGACCGGATGGGGAAAAACATTAGCGGCACCGGGATGGACACTAACGTGATCGGTCGCATCCACAACATTTACGAACCGGAACCGGAGTGGCCCAAGATAACCAGGATAGTGGTAAGGGATCTCACGGACGAAACCTTGGGGAATGCGACCGGGGTCGGACTCGCCGACTTTGTAACGAAGCGGTTGGCGGACAAGATAGACTGGCACGTGACGTATACGAATTGCCTCACAGGGCTGGTGGTTGAAAAAGCACGTCTTCCAATGGTTTGCCCAACGGATCGCGATGCGGTGGAGGCAGCTCTGGGGACTGTAGGCCTGGTGGAGCCAGAGCAGGCGAGACTGGTTTGGATTCGCGATACTCTCAGCCTACACGAAGTAGCAGTTTCGGTAGCGTTCTTGCCGGAAATAGAAGATCGTGATGATCTGTTGGTTATGAGCGAGCCGTTTGACTTACCTTTTGACGAAGTAGGGAATCTCCGAGACATGTGGCACGGGTATGACCCTCGGTAAGCGCCCATGAACCAGGTTTTCCCCGGGGTCATTGCTGGTTGGCCGACCTTCCGGGTGTGCCAGGAGGGAGCGAGGTAACCACTATGGCGCCGAACCAACCTCTTCCACTGTAACGCCGCGCTGGCCTGGGTATGATGCGAAGGCCTTTCGCGTGGGCAGGCGCTTGAAGGTGGGTTTCAGGCGCTCTTTGAGCAGGTCGGGGCTGTGTCCGGTGACCCGACCCCGGGCATGGGTGAAGGTGGCACGCCGAAGTACTGCAGACTGGTTCGGGGGTGGGCAGCGTTCAATATGCGACACACGGACTCCCTGTTCGGGGGAGAAAGGTGGCGGCGGCGGCCGGTTAAGGGCGCCGCATCGCGTCGGATAATGTCAGGGGCTTTTTCAGCCACCAGTTTGGTATGAGTTGTGGGCTTTTCGTCCTAGCACGGACCGGGTGAAAGTACCGGGCTCAACCGGGGACATCCGGTTCGCAGGTGGCTCTGGGCGGTGAACTCTGGCTGCCCCGGGGGTAAGGCGGCGTGGCAACCCATCAGGAATAGCGGTACCAGGATCGGGCTGTCATGCGGGGACTGGCTGGTGCCGAAACCTGCTGAGGCGGTGCAGGTCCCGGTGGCCGGGTCGCGGGATAGGCGGCAAGCCCGCTGCTACGGGGCGTGGTGTGGGGGTGGTGGGGCAGTAGCTCGGAGCGGTGGGACAGCTGGGGGCCCGCAGGGGAACCAAGAGCAAAGGGCTGCCGCTGCAGTACGGGGTGTGGACGAGTCGGCAGTAAGCCCATGGCCCGAGACTTTCGTGCTCGGGTGAGCTTGAAAGGGAAGGCGAAACCCCTCTTGCCGAGGGGCGTGGCGGTTAACGCGGCAGGCGCAGTACCCAGGAGCGCCCGAGCGACCGGGCGGGGTGCGCCGCAACGGGAGTCAGCAGAAGCCCTCCTACCGGTGTCTGGGAGCAGGGGGCGAACGTCAGCGAAATCGCAGCCCGCGGCGGGAGGAAACGGCGAGGCCGCATGGGCTTGCCAGGCGCGAGTGAGCTGATGCTGGAGCGGGATAACCTGGAGCACCCTTCCGGGTGGATCCAGAGGGCGGGGGCTCCCGGAATGCGTCCGGTCGTACCCGGCCGAGCACCGGGGGCAGGGATCCACCGCCCCAGGCCGGTGTGGGGGTGGTGGGGGAGTGCGGCTGGGGTTCCGACGGCGGTTGACCGCTGCACCGAGCGGGCCGTGCCGTGTTTGAAGTCCAGGCCGGGGCCAGGCTAGTGCGGCGGGGTCCTGACGCGGCGCCCGTGGCCGTCGCTACGCGGAGGAAGGCTGCAATCACGAGGTGCTCATGGCCAGGTGGCAAGCAGGTGTTGCGGCTCGTCCGGCCCTGGCGGTGGAGCTTTACCTGCGGGGCGAGGACCTCACCTCGGTGAGAAGGAAGCTTTGCTGTTCCCGCACCGCCTGGCGCAGGTGGTGGCAGATCTTGTGCAGGTGGGCGGCCTGGGCGAGGAGGGCCCCGAAGAGGCCGCCCGCCGGCTGGGCCAGCCGCCGGCCCTGGTGAACAGCTTCCGGGAGCTGTGGGGCGAGGTCAGGCAGGATGCCCGCCCGCCCGAGAGGGTGAAGCGCGAGGGGTTGTGGGTGCTGCCAGCGCCGCCCGGTGGTGGCCCCCGCCAGGCCTTCCGGCAGCTTTTGCTCGAGCGGCACCGCTACACCCCGGCGGCGGCCGACCAACTCGCCTATCCATGCTTCCGCCCCAGGATTATCCTCTGCTCGGCGCGGCTGGAACCCGAGAACTCGAGCATCTCCCACGCCGCCTCGAACAGGCCGGCGATTTCGTCGTTCTCGTAGATCCGGAGCAGCATCCCATCCTGCTCCCCGCCCGTGTAGCGGATGGTCCCGTCGGCCAGGACCTGGTGGGGCGCGTCCGCCTGGTCCTCCTCCCCATCAAACGAACAGAGCAGGAGACCGCCGGACCTGCATGCGCGTGAACTCCCTGGCCACCACCTTTGCCTCCAGGAGCGTCATATGATCGAGCACGCTCAGGCGAGCACGCCCTCGAAAGACTGCGCTTCTGCGTCGATGGCCCCCCACTCATACGCGCATCTCTCCACCCTGAGACCTTCGCGCCGAGCCCTCTGCTCGCAAAGGCGGACGGCCTCTGCCGATATATCCGTCACCGTCACGCGATAACCGAGCCTGGCGAGGGCGAGAGCGTTGCGACCCAGGCCGCATCCGAAGTCCAGGACGTGCCCGCCTTTCGGCAGCAGCGCCAGGAAGCTGCGGGGCGCCCGGCGGGGCCCTTCGAACACGGATGGTCGGGCCGGTCCACTGGCGTGTACGGCCCGGCGCACAGACTCTTCCCAGAACTCCCGTGGTGTCCTCACCCCTGGCCGCTCCCGGCTGCCGGTCACCCTGAGACCTCGTCCGTCGCCCCGCAGACCACGGGCGGCGCCCGGCGTCCCAGGACACGGGGTAGGGCGTGGCAGACCGCCTCCAGGGTGGTCGCCACCCGCTCGGTCCGGTACCCCTCCTCCCAGCTTTCGCCGAAGAGTTCATCGCTGATGAAGAGCACGGCGGCAAACTCGATACGGCGGTACATGGCGATAGACATGAGGGCGGTGCATTCCATCTCCACCGCCAGAACACCTTCCCGGGCATACTGCTCGACCTTGTCCCTTGTCTCGCGGCAGGGGGAATCCATGGTCCAGACGCCCCCTTCCGTCACGCGCATCCCGGCGAGGGCTGTCCTGAGTTCCGCCAGCAGTGCGGGCGACGGCCGGCAGGCCGCACCCGGAGGCAGGTAGTGGTAAGACGTCCCCTCCTCCCGCACACCCCAGGTGGGCAGGACGATATCTCCAATCCTGCACCGCGGGCTGAGCGAGCCGGCCGCCCCCACCATGAGTATGCGCCCTACTCCCGACGCGATCAGGGCTTCCATCAACATGCCCGCTGCCGGCGCGCCGATGGAGGACAGGTAGACGGCCGCCTCGTTGTCCATCCTGCCCTCCACCGCACCCGGGAGCACGGGCGCCTCCCTGGCGTCCACAAGCCCGAACGCCCGCAGCAAGGACTGGTAAGATCTCCTCGTGAAAGACAGCACGGCCAGGTCCGCAGCAATCTCTTTCGCGAACACCGCTGGGTCTATCACCGCCGGCGCTGCGGACAACCACATTGGTCCCGCCAGGCCTACCGGCGCGCCCTGCCCCGCCGGCCCTGCCGAGCCCGGCCCATCCGGGCACACGGGCCCTTCCCAGCCCGCAGCACCTTCTTTGCCCACAGAAGCTCCCCCTTTCGCTTCGCCAGGAAAACCTTGAGCCCTGATATCCCTCGACCTCCCGTTGCGGGGCCAGTCTGCTCGGGACGGCCACAGCCCGCAGCTAAAGCGAGGAGGACGACCGCGCACAGGAAGATGACGGTGAGCGCCCTGATGATCCCCGGGCTTTTGCTTCCGCGCACTCCTGCCATGCCCCTTCCCGCACGGGGTCCAGGAACAAGCCAATAACTTCCACGCCACCGGCTGGCATTTCGGCAGAGCAACACCCGATTCCTCCTGAACAGGATTGCCTCAGCGAGCGACGCGCTGCCTTCACTGCGGTTACAGAAAGCTACCATGGGGAGGGTCCTCGGCCATTGTGGCAGCGGCGGTGGACGGGCATCCCGGCATCGGTCCGTCCCTGTCAGGGGTCATGTAATTCGCCCACCGGGCCGCTGGAAATGCCAAGAAATTCTGCCGCGCGTCGAGCGGGCCGTGCCTTACGTCAGAGAGAGTCTGTGGCGGGGCAGAAACTTCCTCAGTGAGCAGGAGGCGAACCGGAAGGCGGTGAGGTGCGCCTGGAGGTGGCGGGCCACAGGATCCACGGGACCACCCGGCAGCGGCCGCTGGAGTTGTTCGAGCAGGAGGAGCGAGCCCACCTACTTCCCCTGCCCGCCGAGCCCTGGGAGATGCGGCAGTGGACCACTGCGAAGGTGGCGCCGGACGCCCACTGCCACGTGGCCAAGGGCTTCTACTCGCTGACCTGGCGCTGGTGCCTGATCGGTTGCGGACTGGAGGTCTGCATGAGGGAGAACACGGTTCAATTCTTCTTAGGGATGAGATCGTTAAGCCCCACCCGCGGGTGGCGCCGGGCAAGAGGCAGACCGACTTTGCGGACCTGCCTGCCGATCGCAGAGCCTTCTTCCAGCGCACACCCCAGTGGTGCGTCAAGCGAGCCAGGGAACTCGGGCCCGACGTACTGGAGGCCGTGACCCGGGTGCTCTCGGTGAACACACCTCAGGCAGGCACAGGGGATACCGCGCCTGGAGGAAAAGTACGGGGCCAAGCGCCTGGATGCTGCCTGCAGGTGCGCCCTGGCCTACGGCGACCCCAGGTACCGCCCGGTGAAGAACATCCTGAAGAACGACCTGGACGGAAGGCCCGTGGACATCCCGCAAGATGGCGGCAGCTGGGTGGGGGCATTTCTCCACGGCCAGCACACTTTGCCCTGCCGGCGGCGGAGGGGGAGTGAGAGCAGAAGGTGCACCAACTGGAACCCAAAGCTGGAAGCCCTGCGCCTGGGAGGGATGCTGGAGTTGATACGAAGTGCACATCAACAGGATCGCCGTCGAGAACGTCAAGAGCTTTCGCACTCGGCAGGTCATCGAATTCGACCCCGGCTTAAACATCTTGCACCGGCATCCCCTTTCCACCCTGTAGGCTCGTACTTGGACAAGTTCCAGGGTGCCGAAGGCCTCCGCCAAGCTATCGAAATTGACTTCGCCGTGACTCGCACGGACCTTGAAAATCTCGCGGTCATAAGGGCACATAGGAGGGAATTCGAGGAACGGTTGCGTATCTACAGGAACAAACCTCCGTTTCCCCGAGTGGATTTATGGGATCCGGGGCTCCTGTAGGAAGCAAACAGAAAGGGGCGGGGGCATTACCCCCGCCCCCGCGAGGACCACACTCGCGCAGGCCCTCGCTAGAGGTTAGAGCGACCCTGGCCCTGGCTGTTTTGTTCCAGCGCTTGCTCGGCGTGGCGGATCATCACCTTGACCAGATTGCCACCAATCTTGCCGCCCACGCTGCATTCGCGCGCGGGAAAGTCACACCAGTACGCATCGCGGATCTTGGGCGTGATGCCCAGTTCATTCGCCAGTTCGTACTTGAAGGTATCAAGTACGGACTCTGGGAGCACCTTGGGCTGATTCATGAATTTGGGCACGCTCCTCACCTCCTCGGGTCATGTTGTGCACGCGCCGGTCGGTCTCATTTCGGCATTTGCTGGTCCGCCCGGCAACACCGCTTAAAGTTGCCACCCTCCGAAGTCACGGTTTGAAGTCGCGTTGACATCGGTCAAGCAGGGGAAGTACACTCGATGCAGAAAACGTATGAAGCGAAAGGGGAGTGGGCTCGTGCCCATTTACGAGTTCAAATGCAGCGCTTGTGGTCACAAGTTCGAAACCCTGTGCCGGGTGGGGGAAACGGAGGGCGGCCTGGAGTGCCCCCGGTGCGGGGCCAAGAGCCTGACCAGGCTGGTGTCTGCGTTCCGGGTGGGTGGGGGATCAGGCGGGGGTAATGGCTCCGGCAGCGGGTGCTCCGGGTGCTCATCCCGCTCGTGTTCCACATGCAGGTGAGGCTCCCGAGGACCGGGAAGGGGTTCGGGCGGGGCCTCGAAATCACGCCACCGGTGCGACCCGGTAATGATAGCACCGGTGGGGCCAGGGGGGGTATGGGGTGAAGATCGGGCTGAAGGAAGAGCGCTGTTCGGGATGTCTGGTATGCGAGATGGCGTGTTCGCTCAACCTGTTCGGAGAACTCAACCCCAAGAAGTCGGCCATCGTGATCAGGGGGCAGTTTCCCGAGCCGGGGCGCTACAGCGTCCTGGTTTGCGACCAGTGCGGCGAATGCGCCAAAGTGTGCCCGGTGGAATGCATCACCCTGGGGGACAACGGCGCCTACCGGATTGACCGGGAGGCCTGCACCGGGTGTCTGGCTTGCGTGGAGGCATGTCCAACGGGGGCCATGCGCACCCACCCCGACGACGACGTCCCCTTCAAGTGCACCCTTTGTGGCGACTGCATAAGGTTCTGCCCGCGGAGTGCGGTATACGACCTCGACGGTGAGATTGCCGAACGGAGGTGGTACTGATGCTGTACGGTTACGGCGGGCACGTCCTGCGGGTAGACCTTTCTTCCCGCTCGGTGACCAAAGAACCGCTATCGGAGAGCCTGGCCCGCGGCTGGCTAGGGGGACGGGGCTTCGTGTCCCGTACCCTCTGGGAAGAGCTACCACCAGGAACCGATCCCCTGGGGCCCGGCAACCTGGTCATCATGGCCTCCGGTCCCCTGGCGGGGTGCTTCCTGCCGGGCTCGGGCAAGATCCACTTCGGCACCAAATCTCCCGCCACGGGGGGATACGGAGACTCCAACATGGGGGGCCATCTGGCCGCCGAACTCAAGCATGCCGGCTACGACATGGTCATCTTCCGCGGCCAGGCCAGCTCGCCCGTCATGCTGGTGATCGATGACGACCGGGTGGAGATCCGGGATGCCTCCCGCTACTGGGGCATGGGATGCCTCAAGACCGAGGAGGCTCTGAAGAACGACCTGGGTGAGGATTTCCAGATCGCCACCATAGGACCGGCGGCGGAGAAGCTGGTACGCTACGCCTGCATAAGCCACGATTTCGGCCGCCAGGCGGGCCGCACCGGGGTGGGCACGGTCCTGGGGAGCAAGAAGGTCAAGGCCGTCGCGGTGCGGGGATCCCGGGCCATCCCCCTGGCTCGGCCCCGGCAGGCCTGGGAAAAGGGCAAGGAAATGTTCCAGGCCTGCTTCTCCAATCCCGGGTTGGCTCAGTGGACACCCCAGGGCACGGCCGGTGTCACCGATTGGGTCAACGAGGTAGGTGCATTTCCCACCCGCAACTTCTCCAGCTCGTACTTCGAGGCGTACAGGCAGATCAACGGGCAGGCCCTCCTCGACAGGCTGGTACGCACTCACAAGGGATGCCACGGATGCCCCACTCCCTGCGGCAAATACTCCTTCACCCGGTCGCGGATGGGGGAGGCCTGGGTGGAGGGACCCGAGTACGAGACCATCGCCCTGGTGGGAGGGAACTGTGGCCTCGATAGCATCGAAGATATCGCTTATCTGAACCACGTGCTGGACGACCTGGGCATCGACACCATATCGGGCGGCGCCGTGATCGGGTTTGCCATCGAGTGTTATCAGAAGGGGATTCTTTCCCGCGAGGCGGTGGGGAGGGAGCTTTCCTTCGGTGATCCCGAGGCGGTCCTGTACCTGGCCCAAAAGATCGCGGCCCGCGACGGGATTGGGGACCTGCTCGCTGACGGGGTCAAGAGGGCAGCCGGGGAACTGGGTCCGGAGGCAGAGCGCATCGCTCCCCACGTAAAGGGGCTGGAACTGTCCGGATACGAGTCCCGGTACGCGCCGGCCATGATGCTGGCCTACATGACCTGCGACATCGGTGCCCACCACAACCGGGCCTGGGCCATCACCTACGACGTACAGGTAGGGCAGGACAAGGTGGAAGGGAAGGCCCAGCGAGTGATCCAGTTGCAGCACATCCGGCCCCTGTTCGACGCCCTGGGTCTGTGCCGTCTGCAGTGGGTGGAGATTGGGTTTGACCTCAAGCACTACGCCGAGGTGTTCCCCCTGGTCACAGGGTGGGACTACTCGTGGGATGACCTCCTGCGCATTTCCGAGAAGATCTGGAACCAGAACCGTTGCTTCAATGTCCGGGAGATCCCCGGATTTGGGCGCAGTTGGGATTACCCACCCTCCCGTGTCTGGGAGGAACCCGTCCCCACGGGGCCGGCGCAGGGCAAGTTTATCCCCCGCCAGCGGCTGGACGACCTGCTGGACGATTATTACCGGCTGCGGGGATGGTCGCCCGACGGGCTGCCTACCCGCAGGAAGCTACACGAACTCGGGCTGGACGACGTGGCCAACACCCTGGCCGACAAGCTACCCGAGTAGTCTGCCCGGCGTTCGGGCGGCACACCAGGTTGGGAAGGGCGCTGCTCGCGGGCAGCGCCCTTTTATGGTGGTGATGATGGTGGTACGTATCCTGGTGCATGGACATGTAGCCGAGTTCTTTCCGGGTGGCCAGCACGAACACAGGCTTAGCCTCTCGGAACCCATGTCGGTGACCAGGGTCATCGAGAGCCTGGGAGTCAACCCGAAGCTCATCATGAAGGTCTTCCTGAACGGCAAACCCGCCAGTAAGGAGGACCTCGTCCACGACAGCGACGAGCTACTCCTCATCGCTCCTGCCTCGGGCGGCTGACGCATGAGGACGGGGGGCATGCGGATAAGCTTCCCATAGTCAACGCCGGCCTGATTGGGGAGGGGTAGGTGGGATGGCGCTGCACGTGGCCATGGTCACCTCGTGGGCACCGCGCTGGTGCGGTATCGCCATCTACTCGGCCGAGTTGTGCGCCGCCCTGGAAGAGGCGGGCATGCGCGTTTCCGTGGTCGCCCACACCGATGCCGCCGTCCGGGGCGTCCGGGCGGTCATAGACCAGGCCGACCCCGCCTGGCCCGAGAAGCTGGAGGAAGCGGTAGAGGAACTCGACGCCGAAGTGATCCACATCCAGCATGAGTTCGGCCTGTTCGCCACCCCCCTTCCCACGGGCGAGTTCAGCTTTGCTCCCGAGGATGCCTTCCGGCTGGCTGTCCCCCTGTTCCGGTGGCAGGTGAGACGCCGCCCGGTGGTGGTCACCTACCACTCGGTATTCACGCATCTCACCCACGCGGAGGCGCTTTACTACGATCACATGATGGCCCTGGCCACGGCCAACATCGTCCACGAGCCCATCCAGAAGACCCACCTTCCCTACAACCTGGGACGGGTGCCTGCCAACGTGTTCGTGTGCCCTCACGGGGCAGGGAGAGAGCGACCACCCGCTTCCGCCCGGCAAGAGGTGAGGGACGAACTGGGACTGGGAGATGCCGTGGTGGTGGGCATGATGGGGTGGTTCGAGCCCAACAAGGGATTCGACCGCGTGCTGCGCATGTGGCCCCGCGTCAAGAAAGCCTGCCCGGAGGCAGTGCTGGTGCTAGCAGGGGAAGCACGTCCGGGCAGCCCCACCGGTCCCCGCGCGCGGGAAGAATACCTCGCCCTGGCCCGGCACTCTCCCGCTGCGGATTCCATCCGCGTGGTGCTGGGCACCTTCTCCCCGGATCGTTACCTGGCTATCCTCTCCGCGTTCGACCTGATGGTCCTGCCCTATACATACGCTACCCAGTCGGGCAACCTGGCTCACGCCTATCAGGTGGGTCTTCCCGTGGTAGTGGCGGCCCTGGAGGGCCTCAAGTCCTCGGTGGAAGCCAGCCGGGCGGGATTGCTGGTGCGCGACGACGAGGAGCTAGAGCAGGCCGTAATGCGCCTGGTGCGCGATAGGAGCCTCCGGCGTCAGCTCGCACGGTCCGCCCGGAACTACGTGGCGCGGGTCACCGCCTGGGACCGGGTGGCCCGCCGTCATCTCGAAATCTACCGCTGGGCCCGACGCCGCGTGACGGACCCCACACGCTACGCTCACTATGCCAGACGGGAGGTGCATGTGTGAGCGCACCTGTCCGTGCACCGGTCCGGCTGGGTGTGGTGGGGTGCGGGGCTTTTGGCCGGTTCGCCCTGCAGGCGGTTGCCGGCTCACCCCTGGTGACCCTGGTAGCCCTGGCCGACCCCCGCGAGGAGTGCCGCCTGGAAGCAGCCCGCGTCTGGCACCAGGCCGTCTCAACGCCCGATCTCGGGAATGATGCCCCTACCTCCCGCACGAACGACCCTGTAAGCCCCCAGCAACGAGCAGACGTGCGCCTGTATGAGGAGGGGGCAAAGGTTTGCCAGGATCCCGGGGTGGACTTGGTCTGGATCCTGGCGCCCCCTTACCTTCACTATCCCCTGGCAAGGGTGGCGCTTGAGCACCGCAAGGGGGTCTTCCTTGAAAAGCCGGGAGCCATCCGCCCCGGGGAAATGGAAGAGCTGGGTGCGCTGGCGGAGAGTAGCGGAGCTCCTGCTTCCGTGGATTTCGTCCTGCGCCGTACGCCTCTGGCAACATTGGTTTCCCGCATCGTGAACAGCGGGGTCGTGGGTCCCGCCGAGCGGGTGGTTCTGGAGAATGTGGCCCACGACGAGCGGCTTCCCGAGGGGCACTGGTTCTGGAACCCGGTCCTGTCCGGCGGCATCTTCGTGGAACACGGCGTCCACTTTTTCGATCTGGCCAACTGGTGGTTTGGCGTAGGGGAGGTGAAAGGAGCCCTCGGCCTCCGCCGCACCAGGTGGAAGGACGCTCCTGTAGACCGGGTGCTGTGCACCTGCCTGCACGGGGCTTCTGCCTCGCCCGTGCTGGCCACCTACTACCACTCATTTACCACCGTGGAGAGGTTCGAGCGCGCTTCCTGGCACCTGGTACTGCACCGGGGCTTCCTGGACGTGGAGGGGTGGATCCCGACCGCAATCCGGGGGGAGGTCCTCGTCACCGACCAGGAGGCTCAATGGCTAAAGTGGCGGTTGGGGTGTGCCCTGGACGCCCTCGACCAGCCGCAACCCGACCGGGACCCGGCCTGGGGAGGCCAAGACGCTCCGGAAGGCACGGGTGGCAGGCCCCTGCGCTACCGGGCCCGCCTGCTCGTGGAGAACCCTGACCGGACTGCCGTGTACCGGCAAGCCATCCGGGCCGGGTTGGAGGACGTGGCCGCCTGCCTGATCGAATCCGGACGGCAGCCCGCGGTGACTCTGGAAGATGCCCGCCGTGCCCTGGAAATGGCTTACGCAGCTACCCGATCGGCAGAATCTGCTTGAGCGCTGCCGCACGCCTGTTCGCTGCTGCCAGTGGAGAGGTTGCGCCTGTTGCAGTGCGGGTGGGCTGGCCCCTACAACACCGCCGGGCAATGAGAATCAATGATCGCTGTCCTGGAGAAGTGCGTACGCCGCGGTGCGCTCTACTGCAGCCCGCGTCCGTGTTTTGCACGATCTCTGTTCTCAGAGTGGACGGCAGCCTGTAGACACCATTGACGGGCGCATCGGGGCCCCAATCTACGAACCTCTCTTAGGCCAGGCGGCACCGGGCCGGGAACCGCTGGCTCGGCAGCGGGCGCGCCCGTGTTCCCTTGTGGTCGCCACCCGGACGGCAGAAACAGGCTACCGGGTGCCTGCAGTCCCTGCGCAGTCTTGCTATTTACATAATGTATATTATCGGACGTCACAATCGTGCAGCACCGAACCAAGCCACCGTGCAGCTGGCCCGGACCGCAGACACCCTACACCGGTATCAGGACTCCGTGGACCCTCACGGACGAGGAAACTTGGCGTATCACCCACCGCGTCAACCGGCATCCCTTCATGGCCGCCGGGGGCGTAACGCGCCGCTGTTCCGGCCCCTGCACCTTATCGTTACCGCACTCGCCCGGGGGTCAGCGCACGCTGCTGGCCGGCCTGAGTATGGTCTTGTTTCGGGCAAAGCGGGCCCGGATTTCCTTCTCGTCGAACCACATCGTCTTGTAGCGTCCGGTGAGCCACAGCTCCATCTGGTCCTGATAGTGGGGACTGGCGGGCTGTCCGGAGACGCCTATGGCCAGCACGTCGCGCCCGTGGTCTAGGTCACCCAGGTCCACGGCGTAGCGCCAGGGAGCAGCTACGTTCACGGCGAAGGGATCGGTCAGGCTGTAGGAGGCGGCCCCAGCCGTGATCTTGCTGCCTCCGTACGGGAAGGGCCCGCGATTGAAGAGCCGGTCAAGCGGTTTGACCTTGCCCAGGGGGTGGGCGAAGGTGATGGCGTGGAGGCGCCCCCACTCCCACTTATCCGGGTCCTTCCCGAGCTTGCCGGCCAGTTCGGTCACCGTATCGCGAAAGGCCAGGCGGATGATCTCGTCCCTGGTCTCCTTCTCGGGGGTGGTCACGTCGTCAAACCAGGGCGAATCCCTCCGCAGCAAGGTATCGAAAACATTCATGGCGGAGCCATGTTGCAGGAAGCGGGGGTAGAGTTCTCCCAGCTCGTCGTGGAAGGTGCGCCAGAGCATTTTCAGATAGAGGGTGTGAAAGATAGCCGGTCCGGCTGCACCGGGTACATCGCGAGGATCAGCGGACCAGCGGGCCAGCACCTGCCGGGCCCGGTTTTCCTCGGGGGACCATTGCCCCCCTTCCAGAGCCCGCCCAATAATTGGATAAAGGATGGCCGCCTGGAGGTTCTTCCAGTCGGTCTGAATCTTTTCCATATCGGCCAGAGTCAGCCCCTTCTTGCCCTCGAGCTCCTGCCGGATGCTCATGGCGCGATAGGGAAGGGCCCACTGATGGCTGAGGAAATACGGGTAGTCGTCGCCAACCACCCTGTTGTTGGCGGTGACGATGAATCCCTCCGGCGGATTCAGCACCTGGGGCACCTCGTCCCACGGTATCCAACCCTTCCATTCATATTCGTCCGTCCATCCGGGCACCGGTAGCAGCCCCTCGCCCTTGTTGCGGACGGGAAAGAGACCGTTGGCCCGGTAGGCGATGGTGCCGTCGATATCGGCAAAGACGAAGTTCTGGGCGGGAGCCATGAAGTGTTCCAGAGCCTTTTTGAAGTCATCCCAGTTCCGGGCACGCATGAAGCCCAGCACGGCTTCGAACTCCCCGGTATGTTCGTAAGCCGTCCAGCGCAGGCTGAGCGGCTGGGTTACACCCGTGACCACGTCCGAGATGACGGGACCGTGCCGGGTGATGACCACCTCTTTGACCACCGGTTCTTTCTGTCCCTTGACACGAATCTCTTCCCTTATGACCCTCGCGTTTTCCCACCGGCCGTTGTATTCGAATTGATAGGGGTTCGCCGGATTGGGCCTTTCCACGTACAGATCCTGAACGTCGGGGCCAACGTTGGTGACCCCCCAGGCGACCCGTTCGTTGTGACCGACGATGACCCCCGGCACTCCGGGAAACATGACGCCCGTGACATTCAGGCGTCCGGGCACTACCAGGTGGTTCTGATACCAGATGGACGGCGCTCCCATTGCCAGGTGCATGTCGTTGGCCAGCATGGGGCGGCCGGAAGCGGTCATCTGCCCCCCAACCACCCAGTTGTTACTGCCGAGGTCTTCCCCCGATATGCCCAGAACGCGGCCCTGGTCCGCCAGTTCCAGGAGCTGCACCAGGGCCCACCACGGGCCTGCAACCGGCGTACCGGCGCTCTGGATGATGGTCAGGTCCTCGGGGGAAGCTGCGGGAAAAAGGGTGCGTGCCCTTTCGGGCCCCACTTTGTCTACCAGGGCCAACAGGAAGAGTTCGGTCTGCATGTTGCCGCCCAGTTCCCAGGCCATGTACTTACCAATGGCCAGGGAGTCGGCCACCGTCCAGGGGTCGGGCCGGTAACCGAGGATGGTGAACTCAATGGGCAAATTGCGCCTGTGCCCGGCGATGTAATCGTTTATCCCGCGCGCAAACGCCTCCAGGGCCTGCCTGGCTTCGGGAGTCAGGAATGCCTCGGACTCTCGGGCCGTCCTCATGAAGCCGATGGTTCGCAGGAACTGGTCGGCGGCCACGAAATCCGGGCCAAAGATCTCGGCCAGCCGGCCGCTCACGGCGCGTCTGGTCAGGTCCATTTGCCAGAGGCGGTCCTGGGCCATGACGTAACCCTGGGCGTAAAAGAGATCTTCCTCGGTTTGGGCGAATATGTGGGGGATGCCGTAGTCGTCACGGTAAATCTCCACCACTGCATGGACACCGGCAGTTCGTTCACTGGCCAGAGCGGGAACACCCCGCCGGTACACCCACCAGGCGCCGGTACCAGCAGCCACCAGGGCCAGGACCAGGAACAGCACCAGGGCCAGCACGATCTTGCGCCGCATCACTACCCCCTCCTAAGTTAGGCTTCAAACGAGGGGATTCAATTTCGGCTCTGGGGTGGTGATCCAGGGAAAAGAAAGCGATGCTGCACTGCAAGTGAAGTTGCAGCACAGTGATGTACCAGAATACAGACTACCGCCCTGACAGGCAGCTCTCCAGCTCTTACCTGGGGAGGCGTAACTACCCTTGTGCGTCGATCACCGAGCGCATCAGGGACGGCAAGTAACCCATGCCGAGTTCGAGATCCCCAACTCTCCCGAGGATTGCGCTAAGTTGCTCAAAAAGCAGCTGAAATGTGGAACCGGACAAAAAGCAGGTCCTCTTCGCGCGAGGCTCACGACGGCCCCTTTCCGGCACGCCGGCTACGCCATCTTCCTTCAAACCCCAGGGCCATCAGACGACAAGAGAGGTTCCGCCTGCCCCCCACCAAGACAGACTCCACCGACGCTCGCATCCGCGCTCACTCCACCGCACCGACCGGCAGGCATTCCTGCCACTGAAACACCACGATGAAGAGACAACCCTCTCGTCACGGATGGTCGCCTGGCCGCGAACGTCAGTTACCGATTGGCATGGCGTGCCTGGGTTCCCGACCCATCGGGTCTGATTCCACCGGCTGGGATTTTAGCACGCCGCCCCGGACTCCGCAAGGCCCTCCCCCACCCGTGTGCTGTTAGAGGAGACACTTTTTTGAACGGGAAGGAATCGAGAAGGCTCTACGTGATGGAACAGGCGCTCCAGGGTAAGCTCACCATCGCTCGCAGCCCAGCTCCTTGGCCTCAGCGAACGCCAGGTTAAGCGCCTCAAGGCGGAGGAATGAAAGTAAACGGCGCAGCAGCCCTGGCCCACAACAACAGGGGGTGCAAGCCCAAGCACGCGCGGTCACCGGACCCCGTATTGCCGTCCGCTGCGGTGGCGTGGTACACTACCTGCGGCTTTTGCGGCTCCTTTCTGGGCCCCCTTCCATCGGAGGCCACTGCTTCTACCTGTACGCCATCGGTGTTTTTCGGCTTCCGATATTGGCTCGTGTAATAAGGCTGTAGTGACTGCCTTAAACGAAGAATACACCGGGGGGTGAAAAACATGTCTGCGGCGTTGAAACTAGGCTTGCGGGGGGAAGCTTCAACCACGGTTGGGGAAGAAAATACTGCCATTGCCTACGGCAGCGGGGGGGCAAGGGTTTTTGCCACTCCAGCTATGATTGGCCTGATGGAAAACGCAGCCCTTTCTTCTGTAGACCCCCTGCTGGAACCCGGCCACATAACTGTCGGGATCCGGGTGGACGTAGAGCACCTGGCGGCCACCCCTGTAGGGATGAAAGTTACCGCCCGCTCGGAGCTATTAGAAATTGACGGCAAGAGGCTGGTCTTCCGGGTAGAGGCGTACGACGACAAAGAGCTGATTGGCCGTGGTACCCACGTACGCTTTATTGTCAATGAACAGCATTTTCTTTCCCGAGCAGCGGCTAAAGCAAAAAATGAATAAGGAAGTCCGCAGGAAGCACACTTCATCGGCCAACTCCTCTACCTCATCCATGGCCTGGGTGGTGAGGAGAACCGTCGACCCCGATCTTTCGCCTCCCTGATCGCCTCCCACACGCGCCGCCCGTTGGACTTGCCGGCAAGGCCACCTCCCTGGGCCCAGGGCAATGTTGCGCCTCACCCGGCACGGAGCTCCAGCAAATCGGCCTGGCCGGGGCTGTAGCAAGATTGTTGGGTCCCCGGACGGATGTAGTTACGTATCAACCGGGTGGAGACTTCGAATGGATGTTTACGCGCGGTAACAGGACATGGTACAATAGGCCAGGCATGAATCCCTGTACGGGGGGAGGAATCGGGATGCCGAGGGACAGGCAGCAACTCAGCGAGCGGCAGCAGCGCATCCTGGAGTTCATCCAGCAATCACTCGAGGAGCGCGGATATCCACCGTCCGTGAGGGAGATCGCACGCGCGGTGGGACTCAAGTCGCCGGCGTCGGTGCACACCCAGCTTGACCGCCTTGAGAAGCAGGGTCTCATCAGGCGCGGCCGCATGACCTCCCGCGCCCTCGAGGTCCTGGGGCCGGGCGGCACTCGCTACCGGGGCAAGGTCGCCATGGTGCCCCTGGTCGGTCGGGTAACGGCTGGTGAGCCCATTCTGGCAGTGGAGAACATAGAGGAATACGTCCCGCTACCCTGGGAGCTAACAGGGGGCGCAGATGGGAACGTGTTTGTACTCACGGTGCGCGGAGACAGCATGACCGGTGCGGGCATCCTGGACGGGGACCGGGTAGTGGTGAGGCAGCAGGAGTCGGCCGACAATGGTGACATCGTGGTGGCGCTCGTGGGCGAAGAAGCAACCGTGAAGCGTTTCTTCAAGGACCAGGACGGCGTGAGGCTGCAACCCGAGAACCCGGCCATGCAACCCATTTACACCAGGGATGTAAAGATACTGGGCAAAGTAATCGGCCTGTACCGTCGTATCTGACGCGTCCGCCCGCCTGGCCGCTCCCTGTACCCGGCCCGAGTAAGCTGTCCGTCCAGGCTGTCCGACCGCCTGCCCTTGGCGGTCCGGTAACGGTTCCACTGCGGTTAGCTGGCTGCTCTGATGATGCCCAGCGGGGTGCGCTGTACACCCTGTCCCATGGGATTGTCTCGCATGACGCTCACCAGCAGAACCCGGTCCAGCCCGGGGGTGGCGCCAAGGACGTTGCACCCGATGTCGTTGGCATCCACCACGGCCGCAGCCACCCGGATGGGGGCAAAGGCAGAGGCAATCTGCCTGGCCAGGCCGTTGGGGTCCCGGGGTGCCAGCACAACGTAACGGTTGTACGGGGGTAACGTGTAAGGCGTGGGGCCGTCTATGGCGGCCACAGACCGGCCCGCCACCCGGTAGAAATCCCCCCGTCGCCCCAGCAAGCGGCCGATGGCCCCCACCACTGCTGCGAGCAGGATACGCCACACTCCTACTTCCCGGATGGCCATCTCCATGGTCTCGGGGATGCCAAGGCCAATCCCATACCCCACTTTGCGCACAAACCGGCAGAGGAAGCGAGCCAGGGGCCGGGGTCGGATCTGGTCCACCGGGTAGGCACGGCCCTGGGCAGCCGCAGCGGCTTTCTGTCCGATAAAGACGATGTCGCCGGGCCGCACGTGCGGCCCCAGGTACCTTTTCATGAGGGCGGGGACGTCTTCCCCCGCGCCGATGACATGGGTACGCACGAGAAGGCGACGGTAGCGCCTCCCCCCTACCTCCACGCATGTATCCGAGACGACCATTCCCGGAGCCTCAGCCCCCTGTACAGTACCCTCGGCCCCAGGGGTAGCTGCCGCGCCGCCTCGTATTGTGGCCGCGGCGCCTCGCGTGGCGGCATTGGCCCCGGTTGCGGGCACTTGGGCCTCTCTCGCCTGCTGCACTTCAACTTCCTCCACCGCTTGCGCACCTCTTCTCAGCCCTGGCCAGGCCCCTACTCAGCGGATGGGCAGTCGGAGCCGGCCGGCCAGGCCGAGTAGCTTTCCCCCACCGGGCAGGGACACGATTTCTTCCTTCTTTACTCCGCCCGCCAGCAGGACCACCACACCGTACACGAGGGCAGCCACAGCGATGGCAACGAGGGTCCCCGGGTGTCGGCCCCACGGCCAATACCTGTGGACGAGCAAGGCCACGGGGACCATGATCAGGGAGGCTCCCGCCGGGATCGCCACCCACCTCCGCCAGTCGGGGGCCAGTTGTGTCCGCACCATCACCGCGCGCAGGTTGAGCAGCGCTGCCACCAGGTACGCCAGCACCGACCCCAGGGCGGCCCCGCGTACATTCCAGGCCGGGATGGCGGTCAGCGTATACGACGTGATGACCTTGGCGAGTCCCCCCGCCGCTATATGGTATATGGGCAGCGCGGGCAATCCCATGCCCTGCAGGATCGAAGTGGTTACCAGGTAAAGGTTGAGGAACACCACGGCCAGCGACACCCAGGCCAGCACCGGCCCCGCCTCCGCATCAGCGTAGAGCAGATCCGTGATGGGTGTAGCCAGGACGAGTAGACCTGCTGCCGCCGGTACAGAAAACAGGCAGCACGCGCGCACCCCCAGCGAAGCACGACGGCCCAGTTCCCGCCGGTTGCCGGTGGCGTGAGCCTGGGAGATCCAGGGCACCATGTTGGCCGCGATGGCGGTCGCCAGCACCGCGGGCAGGTTCACCAGGGTCATGGCCAGTCCGGTGAGGCGCCCGTACATGGTGGTGGCCTCCCGCAGGGAAAACCCCGCCACCCGCAGGCGGTTCTGCACGATGACCGCGTCCAGGAAGCCCATCAGGGGTAGGGCCAGGGATGCCGCGGCCACGGGTATACCAAGGGCCAGCACCCTCCGGGCCAGCAGCGCGTCCTGCCCGCGGGGCGGCGGCTCGGCACGAAGAAGGCGCCTCCCGCCGCGAAGGTAGAGACCCGCCACGTATGCGAGGGAGATGAGGCTCCCGGCTACGGCCCCCCCGGCTGCCCCCGCTGCTGCGACCTCGACCCCGCGGGGAGCCAGCACCCAGGCCAGTACCAGGATTACCACCACCCGGACGAATTGTTCGGCCACATCGGCTATGGCACTGGGAGTCATGAGGCGCAGGCCCTGGAAGTAGCCGCGGAACGCCGACCCGGCGGCCACCAGAAGGATGGCCGGGGCCACGGCGGCCAACGCCAGTGCCGCCCGTGGGTCCCCCAGCCAGCGGGCCACCACTCGCGACCCCAGCCCCAGGCCTAAGGTAAAGAACAGGCCGCTTGCGACCAGCAAGAACAAACTCAGCCAGAACACCCGGCGCGCATGGGAGTCCTTTCCCAGGGCGTGGTACTCTGCCACCAGTTTGGACACCGCCACCGGGATGCCCGCCCGGGCAAGGAAAAGCACCGTGACGTAGACGGGATAGGCGAGCTGGTAAATGCCCACGCCTTCTGCCCCGATGAGTCGGGTGAGCGGGATGCGGTACACCGCCCCCAGGAGCTTGGCCACAAAGCCGGCGACGCCGAGCACCGCGATCCCGTGCACCAGGGACTCGTCACGCCGCTGCGCACTCATACCGCATCCTCCCGGTGGTCTTTACGCAGCCGGGCGGCGGCCAGCATGCATCCCAGCACACCGTGGGCGGTGACGGTGCCACCCTGCAGATAGGCGGCGTAAGGCGGTCGCAAGGGGGCGTCGGCCCCCAGTTCCAGGGACGCACCCGGGACAAACGTGCCTCCCGCCATGATAACCCGGTCCCGGTAACCCGGCATCTCCCCGGGTTCCGGGCGGGCGTGGGCGTCCACCGGACCGGCCTGCTGTAACCCCCGGCAGAAGAAACGCAGGCGAGCTGGAGTCCCCAGCACCACCGACTGTACGATATCCCCCCGCTCCTCCCCTGCCGCCGGCGACACCTCCAGGCCCAGCCTGGCGAAGAAATGAGCCGCGAAAACCGCCGTGCCCAGCGCCTGCCCCACGGCGTGGGGGGCCCAGAAGAACCCCTGGGCAGCCAGGCGCAACCAGCTCCCCGTGGGCCCCACTTCCCCGCCCTGCCCGGGTGCATACAGCCTTGCTGCCACCCGCGCCACCAGATCGACCCTTCCCACTATGTATCCGCCCGTGGGGGCCAGTCCTCCCCCCGGGTTCTTGATGAGAGAACCCGCGCACAGGTCAGCACCCACCGCGCAGGGTTCGGTTTCTTCCACGAACTCGCCGTAGCAGTTATCCACGAGCACCAGGGCACGGCGAGAATGGCTGCGCACCACCTCCACCGCCCGCCCTATTTCCCCCACCGTGAGTGCACGGCGCAGGGAGTATCCCCGCGACCTCTGTATCAGGACCAGGCGGGTGCGCGGCACCACAGCATCCCCCAGTGCGTCCAGCCATCCCCGGATATCGTCATGGGGATCGACCGCGACGGCGCGTGCTCCTACCCCCCACTCGGCCAGATCCCCTAGTACTCCCCACATGGTGTCGTAGGCGTGGCCGGGCCAGGTGAGCACCTCATCACCGGGCCGCAGCAGCGCCTGGAGGCAGAGGGCCAGTGCCTGGGTCCCGGTGGCGATCTGTGGCCGCACCAGCGCGGCCTCCGCCGAAAAGACCTCGCTCCAGGCCCGCTCCAGGCTCTCCCGCCCCCGGTCCCCGTACCCATAGCCCCAGGAGCCAGCCAGGCCCGGCTCGTCCAGCCCCGAACGAGCCAGAGCAAGCGTCACCCGCACCTGGTTGAGGGCAGCCCGTGCCTGGTATTTTTCCCGTTCCTGCCTGCTCCCTTCCCAGGCCTCCCTCGCCAGGGCCACCAGGTCAGGATCCACAGAAAAGGCCGACTCTGCAGCCTGCCAGAAAGACGATGCCAGCACACTCATACTTCGCCTCACCTGCTCCTGGGACTCATGCGTTATGCACTCCCTCCGCGGGGGCGGCAGCCGCTCCTGCGAATGACCTTTCCCTTTCCAGCATCCTCATCAGGCGGGCCGCCCGTACCCTGTCCAGTTCTGCCCGCACGTGTATCTTCTCCGGCGTATATTCCACCCCTGCCACCCGACCGGCCTGATGAATCCACGAAAGGACCCATCCCTCATCGTATCCCAGGGAGAGGTCGAGGACGTTCCGTTCGTGCCGGAAGAAGGTGTCCAGCTTCTCCAGCAGGAGGTGCAACCCTTGCCCGGTGAGGGCCGAAACAGCCGCGCACTCCGAGTTGCCGTTCCACCCCTGCCCTTCCCCCGGGGGGAGGAGGTCCACCTTGTTGAACACCGTCAGCCTTGGCGTGCGGTCGGCACCCAGCTCGCGGAGCACATCCTCCACCGCCCGTACCTGTTCCTCGCGGGCCGGGTGAGCCGCGTCCACGACGTGCAACAGCACGTCTGCTTCGACGACTTCTTCCAGGGTGGCCCGGAACGCTGCTACCAGGTGGTGGGGAAGGTCACGTATGAAACCGACGGTGTCCGAGATCAAGACGCGCTGTCCCGAAGGAAGGACCAGGATGCGGGTGGTAGGGTCCAGGGTGGCAAACAGGCGGTCCTCGGTGAGCACAGAAGCCCCGGTCAGGGCGTTCAGCAGGGTAGATTTGCCCGCATTGGTGTATCCCACCAGGGCCACCAGCGGGTAAGGGACAGACTTTCTTTCGCTCCTCTGCAGCGTGCGGGTGCGGCGCACCTCTGCGATTTCCCGCTCGAGCTGGTGAATGCGCTCCCTCACCCGCCGGCGGTCGACTTCGAGCCGGGTTTCTCCCGGTCCCCGCGTGCCGATGCCGCCCCCCAGACGGTCCAGTTCCGGCCGCGCCCGTACCAGGCGGGGAAGCAGGTAATTGAGCTGGGCCAGTTCCACCTGCAGCTTGCCCTCCCGGGTACGGGCTCGCTGGGCGAAGATGTCCAGGATCAGCTGGGTGCGATCCAGTACTCGCCCGCCTATGATTCCTTCCAGGTTGCGGGCCTGGGCTGGCGCCAGTTCGTGGGAAAAGACCACGAGGTCGGCTCCCGCCTCCCGCCGGGCAGCCTCGATTTCCTGCGCCTTCCCCCTGCCCACCAGGGTTGCCGCGTCTGGTTCTCGGATGCTAACGACCACGGAATGCACGGCTCCGGCTCCGGCGCTCCGCGCGAGCAGCACCATCTCGCCGGCCACGTCCTGCGCCCGCCAGGGCGGCTCGTCGCCCAGGTGCAGGGAGACCACCAGCACCCGGTCCGTACGCCCTCCCGCCCGTGCGTGGTCGAGCATGCGGTGAGCCCGTTCCACCTCGGAAGTAATGTCCAGGAGCGCGGCCTCCTCGACGGAAAGGGGTCCTACTACCTGGTAAACAGGGGATGATGTATCGTCCGCCCGCGGGTATGCCACCACCACCCCGGTCGGACGGCCGTTCTTGACCTGCACCACGGCCAGGGAGTCAAGACGCCAGGCCTGGGCCAGTACCAGTTCCCGGCCCAGAGTACCCCCGGCCTTGGCCCGGATGCAGCGGACTCCGCACAACCCCCTCCGTACGGGTGGTTCCCACTGAGCAAAGGCTGCTCCTCCCCGAACCAGAGCCACCTGATGGCCACGCCGGTCAAAAAAGGCGGCCCAGTCCTGCCTGTCCCGCGCCACCAGGCGCGCCAGGTCCTGGGCCCACTCGTCCTCGACTACCCTGCCCGGCTGCAGGCTCCTCTTGCGGAGCGCCTTGACAAGTTCCAGCGTCCTTTCGGCGCTTCTACCTATGTTCTGGCACCTCCTCTGCTCCCGCCACCATTATACCACGCCCGGGCGAACGCCAGGCTTCTCCTCCAGCACCTGGATATCGTGCATGCAGCGTTGCGGCAGAACGGGTGCCTTAAGCCCGGCCGGCGAGCAGCCTGCGCAACCGGCGGATGCCCTGCCCTGTCCAGGCAGACGATGCCACCAGCGCGATCTCCGGGTACATCTGTCTCACCAGGGCCAGGCCCGCCAGGGAAGAAGCACAATCCATCCTGGACACCACCAGGAGATACCGTGGCCGGAGCCGGGCCAAACGCCACAGAGCGATGTCGGCGGCATACACCCGCCCCCGCTCTCCAGTGGCTGCCCCGTCCACGACATGAACGACCATGTCTGTAGCCAGTATTCTTCCCAGGGCTTCTGCCACCCCCTCGCGCACGGTCTGGTCATCCGGCACCTCTTCATCCATCCCGGGAGTTTCGACAAACGTCCAGCGACGGCCGGGCAAGCCCAGCGTCGCCGCGGCGACCTCTATCGCGAGGAATCCCCCCGCGGGCCGCAGCCTGTGAACCTTCCGTTCCTCTTCGGGGAGGCGCACGCGCCAGCGCGATGGCGACCCGCCGGGAAACCAGGTGGTCACGGGCAGGCTGCGGCACCCCCACGAGCGCAGCAGGGCAGTCAGAAGGGAACTCCTGCCGCTGCCGGGCCTACCCACGAGCATGCATTCCACCGTCATTCATCCCCCAGATCCTGCTCCGTGAGCAGGACGAGGTCGCCACGTGAAAAGCGTCCGGCCGTCACCAGGCGTACTGCCTGTCTGCGGATAGCCTTCTCCACCAGGTTGCGCACCAGCCGGGCGTTACCGGTAGCTCCCTCCCCTCTCTGCAGTCGCCCGGCCAGGATGCGCTCCAGCCGTGCCCGGGCCGCAGGGCTGAAGGTGTACTGGCGCTGCCTCACCATCTGCTCCGCGATGGCCACCAGTTCGTCCAGTGAGTAATCGGGAAAATCCATGTGGATGGGGAACCGCGACCTGAGCCCCGGGTTGGTGCGCAGGAAGTGGTCCATCTCGTGGCGGTAGCCGGCCAGTATGACGATCAGGTTGTCACGATGATCCTCCATCGCCTTTACAAGCACGTCAACGGACTCTTTACCGAAGTCCTTCTCCCCACCCCGGGCCAGGGAGTAGGCCTCGTCCACAAAGAGAACACCTCCCAGGGCACGTTTGATCTGCTCCCGGGTTTTCTGGGCGGTGTGGCCGATGTACTCCCCCACCAGGTCCGCCCGCTCCACCTCCACCAGGTGGCCCTTGCTGAGGATGCCCATCTCTTTGAACATGCGGGCCAGGATGCGGGCCACCGTGGTCTTCCCGGTGCCCGGGTTGCCCCGGAAGATCATATGCAGGACGGGCGGCTCCGCGGCCAGGTGCTCCTGCTGCCGCCGCTTCTGGATCTCGGCGAAGGCGTGAATCTCCCGGATCAGTTCCTTGATGTCTCTGAGCCCCACCAGGGAGTCCAGTTCACGCCAGACAGCCTCGAGGGAGCGGGTATCGCCCGCCGGTTTCTCCGCGCTCCCTCCCGCCGGTCCCGGCCAAGCATCCGGTGCCCCGGGGCGCCCTGCCGGGACCGCCGTCCGCGGACCCGCTCCCCTCCACATGGCAGGCGATCCCGCCCGTGTAGGGAGACCCCCGTATTCCGGCGGGGGCGACACCGCCCGGGGGCCCAGCGACCCCTCACCTCCGCCCCCGTCCCACAGGCGGCTGAGCAAATCCAGGGCCTCCGGCGCCGAGACCACACCCTGCCGAACCCATTCGAGCACTTCGTCGGCATTGCGGGGTACGGGCACCGCCAACTCGGGCACCTCCTGTCGGGCCGCTAACAGTATACGGACCCGGCAGAAAGCAGGTCACCCAAGAGAAAGCCCCCGGAGTGCAGCCCCGCGTCCTGGCGCCGACCGCCATCCGATCGGCCATGACGCCGCACTCGTCGCGGGCCCCGGCAGACCAGTCACGCGCCCCGGGGCACGAACACGACTTGCGGGAGCGCACCACAAACCCACCCGGCCCGCCCCGAGCCGGGCAAGAGCCCATGCCCCAACGTTATGCGACCCGAAGCGGCGGCCTTCAAGCGCGCCGCCACCACTTTGTCCCCCCACCGCAGGGGCCGCGCCGTCGGACAATGAACGCTAACTCGAGTATCCCAGGAATTAGTAGGGCACCGCTCGTACTCCACCTGCATCCTCTGCGCCTCCCAAACCCCGGCGGAGTACCCCCTCTTTCCCGCGGTTCTCCCGCGCGTGCTCACCCTGGAAAGGTGGCAACAGACGGTGCCGCCTCAGGGCATCCAGACCCAACTTGGTGACGGGCTCGTGGCACCAAGACCCCGCGGTCTTCTGCGTCCTGCTGTTTGGCCACCAGCCTACCGCATTCGCACGAGATTTTCATCCCCGCTGGCGGCGTGCAGCGTCATGAACTACTTAGTGGTTATCCGCCACCCTGAGGAGGCACACGGGTAGGCCGGAACCGCGCCGACCATCACGATCGTGCACACTGAGAGCGGTGACGAAGCCAGGCGACGGTGTAACAGGTAATAGCCCAAGCAGATCCGAGCGACGAGATTATGAATGCAGCCACGGGACCCACCTTAGACCAGAGCACCCCGCCAAGCATCATGCCAATTAGGCTTCCGGTCTCCACGGCCGCCGAAAAGTAGCCTGCTGCTACTCCAGACCTGCGTTCACCCAACAGCCGTACTGCGAAAGCGGGCGCGTTTGAACCGAGGCAGTTCCCCGCCGCGCTCACAAAGCCTGCGAGGTAAACGAAAGGGAGACTTGGCGCGAAAGGATAGACCAGCCGGGACAAACCCGTTAACATATAGCCAACCACCGTGACTGAGTAGGCGCCGACTCTGTCTGCCAGAATCCCCCCGGGTAGTGCCCCAACGGCCCACACCAAGTTGTATATGGAATCGAGGATCCCCATCGGCACTGCGCTGGTTGTGAACTTACTGGTGAGCAGGTACGGCAGGAACGCAGGCGCAAAATCTAGGGCGCAAAAGCCTACAGCACCCACTGCGATCAAAGCCACAACAGGGTCCATGCGCCTAGTAGCACCGGCCGTCGGCCCGCTCTGAAGTGTGCCTGTACTTCCACCCATGGGAACTCTGAGCAGCAGCACACTGACCCCTGATAGCAAGCAGGCTTTCAATAGGAACAAAGAGTGCCAACCGAGTGACTCTGCCACCATAGCCGAAGCCAAAGACCCTGCAATGGGAACCAGCGAGCGGACACTACCGAGCAGACCCAAACTCGTTGCGAGTTGGAGAGGGGCAGCACCGGCCACCGCTCTGGTGACCGCGGGACCGAGCATCGCGTCACTTCCATACGTAATGATCAGGCCAACTGCACCAGCCCAAGGTAAGCGTCAAATAGCGCCCACCTCGAGAACGCCCGAGGTGAACATCACCAGAAGCAGGGCAGGCCGCCCTTGACCTGATGGTTGCCGCGCTGGCGCAAGACAGTCAGTTTCGTCTGCCGATCCGG